>JAYVOV010000452.1:0-4880 GCA_043757735.1 Burkholderiaceae bacterium | reverse complement strand
TTGACCGAAGTCGGCATGCCTTTTCAATTTTGTCCGGCGTCTATGTGGCCAACGCGGCCATTCCCGGCAACAACGTGAACGTCGGGTCGATGGGTTATACCGCCGTGCTTCCGCACATGAAGTCGGGCGCGCTCAAAGTCCTGATGACCTCCGGCAAGCAGCGCTCGCCGGTTCTTCCCGATGTGCCGACGTCGATCGAATCAGGCTTTCCGCAGCTCATGGGCGAGACCTGGTACGGTCTGTTTGCACCGCTGGGCACGCCGAGTGCGGTGACTCAGGCGGTGGCAGTGGCGGTGCGCGAAGCGCTCAAAGACGAAGGGCTGCTGAAGGTGTTTGCGGTGCTGGGTGCCTCGCCGATCGGCAACAGCCCGGAAGAGTTCGGGCGGATGGTCCGCGAGGAAGACGAGCGTCTCACAGTGCTGGTACGCAAGTTTCCCATCGAATGATCGAGAGCGAGCCATGACCCAGACATCGAACTCATCTGCGAAGCCATCCGCGACCGCAGCCGTGACCTCGTTCGCCGATACCGCGCGTCATGCCGGGCGCAACGCATCCGCCTTGACTGTCGCCAGTCTCGATCGCGACGCCGAACGGGCTGAAGCTTCCCGCCGGCTGGCTGGAGAAATGGGGGTCCGATGAGCCGGGCGTCGTCAAAGGTGGCATGCGTGGCCATCACTATGACGATGCCTGTCGCGAGTTCGAGCGGTGCCAGGCCGAAGACCTCGGCATGCGCATAGCCTGAACCAGTCATTTGCACCGAGACGATCCTGCCTTTGAAAAGGAACCGGGCACGGTGAACACCGAACCTGGCGAGTCCAGGCGCCGATCTATTCGCAGATCTGGATCGATCAGGAGATGAAAAAGCGGATGGGCTTCTGACGCCGGTCAGCGAGCGGATCCGCCGATTGCGATGATCTCTACCCGTCTGTTTTTTTGGCGCCCGACGGGGCTGTCGCTGCCATCGGGATGCTGATTGGGCACGGCGGGCTGCCGTTTGCCTGCGCCGCTGGCGCGCACGCTGCTGGCGGGCAAGCCGCCGGTTTGCACCAGCCACAGACGCACCGTCTCCGCACGTCGCTGCGAGAGGTCGTCGTTGTAGCCATCGCTACCGATCGAGTCTGTATGGCCCTCGACTTGAATCGTGAACGCGCCCGGGAATCGCTTGCGCAGTTGTGCGTTCAGATCGCGCAGGACGCCATCTGCCTGAGGCCTGAGTTCCGCGCGATCGAAGGCGAACAGGACATCCGCGGTCAGGCGGAACCGCATTGCCTTGCCCTCGATCACGGGTGCGGCAAGGCGCTCGGTTGGAAACCGCAAGGGTTCGGTGGGGAAGAGAAGGGGAGTCCGCGGGAACTGAGTGCCGGGGGGTGTTTGGGCCGGCGCCTCCTGCGCGTGCGCAGAGCTGGCGAGCACGAGCGCTGATGCAAGGGCAATCAAGCACGCACTGGCGCGACTTCGAGGTCCTTGCATGGCCAGCTTTCGATGGTGTTGCATGGCCTGGCTCACTTGCTGCTGAGTGCGAGATCGAGCAGAGGCGCCGCACCGGCGACGGCGACACCGATCTTCGTGACATTTTCTGGTGGTGCACCGAACCACACCCAGAAGCCGCGTCTGCCGCCGGCAGGTATGCGCCCGCCATCTGGCAGGGCCCAGCGGCTCGACAGGTTGTAGCTGCTGTCGCCGGCGACGCGATATGACATTGCGTTGGGCAGGTCGAGCAGCGAGATCTCGGCCAGGCTGCCGAACATGCCGACGTTGGTTGCCGTCTGCCGCTCGAGCCCCAAGGCCGCCAATGACACCGGCTGCGAACTGCTGTTGATGATCGTGAAGCGCATCTCGACCACCTTCTGGTTGGCGATGCGCTCCAGCTTGGTGATCTCGATGGTGGCCCCGGGGATTGAAAGCTCGCCGCGGGCGATCGGCGTCTGCTGAGCATGGGCGACGCCGCACAGCATGAGTGCCACAGTGAACCCGCTGCGCAACAGGGCACGGCGCATGCCCCGAGGCAGTGCTTGAAGGTATGAATGGCTTGTGCTCACGGACGCGCTCCCGAAGAGGGGTTCAGCCGTGGTGCGGATCACTCCCCGGCTTTCGCCAGTGTGTGTTGACGACGGCGCCTGGACAATCGTCCGCAAGCACTAGACGCCGGGCACGGACCAGGTGCCAGGCCGGCACTTACGCGACGAACTGATTCGGCGGCTTCGGCAAGCCGAGGTTCTCGCGCAAGGTGGTGCCTTCGTATTCAGTGCGGAACAGTCCTCGCCGCTGGAGTTCAGGCACCACCAGGTCGGCAAAGTCATCCAGACCCTGCGGCACTGTCGGGAACATGATGTTGAAGCCGTCGCAGGCTTCGGTCTGCAGCCATTCCTGCATCGTGTCCGCGATCTCGCTCGCTGTGCCCACCATCTGCAGGCCGCCGTGGCCGCCCACCAGTTGCGCGAGTTGGCGCACCGTCAGGTTGTCGCGCCGCGCCAGTGCGACCAGCGAATCGCGTCCGCTCTGACTGGCATTGGTCTGCGGGATCTCGGGCAGCAGGCCGTCCGGATCAAAACCGGATGCATCGACGCCCAGGCGCATCGACAGGTTCGGCACGCCGCTCTCGACATGCACGAGGCTGTCCAGCAGCGTCTTTTTCTGCTGTGCTTCTTCGGTCGTACGTCCGGCGACGACCAGAGCACCGGGCAGAATTTTGAGGTGGCCGGGCGCACGGCCGAGCGGCTTGAGCCGGGCCTGGATATCGGCATAGAAGCGGCGCCCGTCCTCGATGGTGCGGCTGCTGCCGAAAATGACCTCTGCGGTTTCGGCGGCAAGCTGCTTGCCGGCTTCGGAAGCGCCCGCTTGAACGATCACCGGCCACCCTTGAACGGGGCGGGCAATGTTCAACGGGCCACGCACCGAGAGATGCTCGCCCTTGTGGTCGAGCACGTGCATCTTGGCGGGATCGAAAAAGATGCCGCTTTGCTGGTCGCGCAGCCAGGCGTCGTCTTCCCAGCTGTCCCAAAGGCCCGTCACCACGCCGAAGAATTCGCGTGCCCGGCGGTAACGTTCGTCGTGCTCGACGTGTTCCGTGCGGCCGAAATTCAGGGCTGCGTCGGGGTTCGAGGTGGTGACGATGTTCCAGCCGGCGCGGCCACTGCTGATGTGATCGAGCGAGGCGAAACGGCGGGCGATGTGATAGGGCTCGTCGAAGGTGGTGGAGGCGGTCGCGATCAGGCCGATGCGCTCGGTGACCATCGCCAGCGCGGACAGCAGGGTTAGCGGCTCGAACGAAGTGGCAGTGCCGCTGCGGCGCAGGGCCTCGATCGGCATGTTCAGCACGGCCAGGTGATCGGCCATGAAAAAGGCGTCGAAGCGGGCGCGCTCGAGCGTCTGGATGAACCTCACCAGGTGCTTGAGATTGAAGTTTGCGTCCGGGTAGGCGCCTGGATACCGCCACCACGCGGTGTGAATGCCGACGGGGCGCATGAAGGCGCCGAGATGGAGTTTTTTGGTCATGAATATTCCTGAAGTCGAACCAGTCGCTGAGCTTTCGGTAATCTACCCTCGAACCCGTGAGAAGATTGCGGCACAGCGAAGTCGAACATTGTCCGATCATCCAGGAAACCCGCCCGTGCTACGTCCAAGTCGCAGGCTCACTGACGAAACGGTCTGCCGCTGGCACGAATGCCGCGGTTGCGACATCAGGGATCTGCCCGGTCCGCAGAGCCTGCGTGTCGATCTGATTCGCGAATGCCGGGAGAGCCCGTCGGCGATGGAAGGCCTGCGCAGGATCGCGGCCAGATTCGACTATGACCGCTCGCTGGCGCGTACCACCGATGACGAAATCTGCGCGCGCATCACATGGCTGTTTTCGTCGGGGCAATTGCGCATCTGCGGTGTACGTCATCCCATGTACGAACCGCCCGTGGCTGCGTCGCGCCCAGCCCCCCCGCCGGCCAGACCGGTGCGTAAATGGGTAGAACCGCCGCCGCCTGCGCCAGTGGTGATGGAGGAATCCACATTTGCTTCATCTGTCGAAGCGCTGGCGCTGGCCCAGATCTTGAAAGACGCCGCGAAGCTGGGTATTCCTTTCTGCGAAGAATGTGCAAAGGCCAGGCAGGCCAAGCCGGTGCGCAAATCGGTAGAACCGCCGCCGCCAGCGGCTGCGCCGGCAGTGGTGGAGGAGTCCACATTTTCTCCGTCTGTCGAAGTGACGGCTCTGGCCCAGGTCTTGAAAAACGCCGCGAAGCTGGGTGTTCCTTTCTGCGAAGAGTGTGAAAAGGCCAACGCTGCCCGGCGACGCGAACCAGAGGTGACAACCTGATGTCAGGTCATTTTCGTGAAGCTGTCATGCGAAAGCTCTGGCCGACGCGTGCGCTCGACCCCGGCACCGTCTGGGTCATTCTGGATGGCGCGCGCGACGACCAGATCTTTGCCACCGTGCGCGATTCCGGGCTCAACTACGTGTGCCTGTACAGCGGCGTGCTGCCGAATGCCCTGCGCATGGTCGCGCCCTACCTCGTCGAATTGAATCCGTCCGAGAGCTTCACCGGGCGTCTGATCGATCTGGCCTGGGGCAACAGCTGGGGTATTTTTCTGAAGGTCCGCGATGCTTCGCGGCTGCGGCATCACCTGAAGGGCTTTCTGCGTGTGCGCAGCGAAACAGGGAGCAATCTGGTGTTTCGCTACTACGATCCGCGGGTCATGCGTGCTTACCTGCCGACCTGCCATACCGCCGAGTTGAAGACGGTATTCGGGCCGATCCAGCAGTATGTCGTCGAGGGAGAAGCACCGGGCGAATTGATCGAATTCGAGTTTGACGGGCTGCGGCTCGAAACCCGAAAGATCATGCTCGCGCCGAACGGCGTTCAGCCGGCCTCCGCGGCTGCGCCCGGCGCAGC
>JAYVOV010000451.1:0-4882 GCA_043757735.1 Burkholderiaceae bacterium | reverse complement strand
GCGGGCCTGGCCCGCGCGGATGGACGGCCGCTCAAACCTCGCAGGCGGCGCTCGTCGAGCCTGCCCGAAGAAGCTCGTACCAGTTGCCAACCGGCCAGCCGAACCGCCGTTCCAGCCACTGCGCCCGGCGTTCCAGCGTCGTCCATTCCACCCGCAGCGGCGGCCCCGCGAACGCAAGCACGATCCGATTGCCCGCCGGGGTGGCCGGAATGACCAGAATCCGACCACCGAAGGCGCGCCGCAGCCGCGCGATATTGGGCGCAAACGATCGATGGCTTCCAAACAGATTAACCACGCACATACCGGGCTCGGCGATGACACGACGGCAGTCGCGGTAGAACTCCTCGGTGTCGATCACCGGTCCGCGCGCGTGCTCGTCGTAGAGGTCGACCTGCACCACGCCGTAGCGGCCCGCCTGCCGGGGCCGCGCCACGAATGCGCCCGCATCGTCACAGCACACGCGCAGCCGGTCGTCGTTCGGCGGCACGGCAAAGCAGGCGCGAGCAACGTCGATCACGTCCCCGCTGCACTCCACGACACTGAGCTGCGTGGCCGGCAGGCGGGCATGGATAAACCGGGTCAATGCCCCGGCGCCAAGGCCCAGCTGCAGCACCCGCGTCGGCGGCGAGAGGAACATCAGCCAGGCCATCATTCGCTGCACGTAGTCGAGCACCAGGACGTTTGGATGCGACATCAGCATCGCGCCCTGGATCCACTCGCTGCCGAAGTGCAGAAAACGCACGCCCCCAGACTCGGAAAGGGTGATCGGCACTTCAACCGAACGATGAGGCGTGGCCGACCGATGACGGGTGGCCGGCCGTAGGTGGGCGGCCGGCCGCTGCTGGCCGGCCGCCCGATGCTGATTGGCCGGCGGGCGACGCGTGGCCGCCCCGCCGGCGCCTGACGTGGATGGTGTGACTTTAGAAGTCAAATCTGGCTCCCTCGATCGATCGGGCCTGCGAACGCTCTGCGGCAGCTTCGGCGCAAAGCCACTGGTCCAGCGCTCGCGCTTGTGCTCGAAACTGAGCGCGGCATGGGCGGGGCTGCTGGATGGCAGGACGACAACCTCGAAGCCCGCGTCGATCAGGCGCGGCGCGTAGCGGGCCGCACTGCCGCCATTAAAAACCACACGGCGCAGCATCGGGAGGCGGGCAATCAGATCGCCGAGATCGTTGGCGCTGGGCCGGCGGATGTCGGCATCGAGGCTGCCCGGCCGCTCGCAGGTCAGCAGGACGTCCCAGAGTGCGATGCCGTGGGACCGCAGGCCGAGGTATCGAGCCTCCCATGACGCGCCAGCCAGATCCTCGCCCAGCACCGCCGACATCAGGCGCCAGAACTGATTGCGCGGATGAGCGTAGTAGTGCCCGGCCGCCAGCGACGCCTGGCTCGGGAAACTGCCGAGCACCAGAACAGCGGCCCGTTCGTCGGCGATCGGTGCGAAGCCAAGCGCGGCGTTCGCGCAGTCGCCGCCGCCGCCGCCGCCGCTCACCAGCCCGCCAGGTGAGCGGGCAGGATTCAAGGCCGGCTGCCTCCCAGCAGCATGGCGTTCAATCGCTTTACGAATGCGGGCGCATCGGCAAGCTGGCCACCCTCGGCCAAGATCGCCTGATCGAACAGCAGCGCAGCCCAGTCGTCGAACGCCGGGTCATCGGTCTTGAGCTGACGCAGCAGCGCGTGTTCCGGGTTGATCTCGAGGATGGGCTTTCGGTCGGGGGCGCTTTGCCCGGCCTGCTTGAGCAGACGCTCGAGATGGCCGCTGATCTCACCTTCGTCCGATACCAGGCAGCACGGTGAATCGGTCAAACGCGTGGTGACTCGGACCTCCTTGACCTTGTCGCCCAGGCTGCTCTTGATGCGATCGACCAGGGGTTTGAATTCACCGGCGACTTGTTCGGCCTGCTGCTGCTCGGCCTCATCGGCCAATTTGCCCAGATCGAGTCCACCTCGAGCAACCGACATCAGCGGCTTTTCCTGATAGCTCGAGAGATAGGACAGCATCCACTCGTCGACCCGGTCGGTCAGCAGCAAAACCTCGATTCCCTTCTTGCGGAACACCTCGAGGTGCGGACTGTTGCGGGCGGCAGCCGGCGTTTCACCGGTGACGTAATAGATGTGCTCCTGACCTTCTTTCAGGCGCGACAGATAGTCGGCCAGGGAGACCGACTGATCGTTGCTGGCGCCGGCCGTAGAAGCAAAACGCAGCAGCCGCGAGAGCTTTTCCTGCTGGCCGAAATCTTCGCCGAGACCTTCTTTGAGAACCTGGCCGAACTCACCCCAAAACAGCGCGTATTTGTCCTTCTGGTTCTCGGCGAGATCTTCCAGCAGGCTCAGTACACGCCGCGAACAGCCCTCGCGAATTGCCTTGACGTCACGGCTTTCCTGAAGGGTTTCGCGCGATACGTTCAGCGGCAGATCGCTGGAATCGACGACACCGCGAACGAATCGCATGTACGACGGGAGAAGATCGCTCGCGTCGTCCATGATGAAGACGCGACGCACATAGAGTTTCACCCCGTGACGCTGCTGGCGGTCCCAGAGATCGAAGGGTGCCTTGGCCGGAATATAGAGGAGCTGGGTATAGTCGCTGCGTC
Source organism: Burkholderiaceae bacterium (assembly GCA_043757735.1). GTDB lineage: Bacteria > Pseudomonadota > Gammaproteobacteria > Burkholderiales > Burkholderiaceae_E > Quisquiliibacterium. The sequence continues at coordinate 2,291 of JAYVOV010000451.1, read as the reverse complement.
CTTCGACCCGGTTGTGCGTCCACGCCAGCGGATCGGCGCTGTCGTGCGAGACGTGTTTGTAGAAGGCCTTGTACTGCTCGTCGTCAATTTCGGATTTAGGTCTGGTCCAGAGTGCACTGGCCTGATTGACAGCTTCCCAGTCGTCCAGCGTCCGGTATTCGGATTTCTCCTTGTCCCACTCCTCTTGCTGCATACGGATTGGCAACGACACGTGATCAGAATACTTGCGCACAATGTTGCGCAGCTCCCAGGCGGACAACAGGGCTGAAAACTGGGATTCGGCATCGGCGCCTTCCGGGTCGGGGCGAAGGTGCAGGATCACGTCGGTGCCACGGGCCGCACGTTCGACGTTCTCGATGGTGAACTCGCCCGTGCCTTCGGATTCCCAGCGTATGGCCTCATTCGTCGGCGCGCCGGCGCGGCGCGTCAGCACGGTGACCCGGTCAGCCACGATGAACGACGAATAGAAACCAACACCGAACTGCCCGATTAACTGAGCGTCGCGGGACTGATCACCCGACAGCTTGCCGAAGAACTCGCGAGTGCCGGAGCGGGCGATCGTGCCCAGGTGGTCGATCGCTTCCTGACGCGACATGCCGATGCCATTGTCAGAGACGGTGATCGTCCGTTCGGCGCGGTCGAAAGCGATCCGGATCGCCAGTTCGGGGTCTTCGGCGAGCAGCGCCGGCTGGTCGATCGCCTCGAACCGCAGCTTGTCGCAGGCGTCTGAGGCATTGGAGATCAGTTCCCGAAGGAAGATCTCACGATGGCTGTACAGCGAGTGAATCATCAACTGCAGCAGTTGACGAACTTCTGTCTGGAATCCGAGTGTCTCTTTCATATCGCCCATGGTCGCTTTGATCGGAGTTGAAGTTGAAATCGGCGGTGAAACTGGCAAAGATCGGGAAATGGGGGCTTTCGGGTACTTTTCAAGAGGGCCGAGAGCCCCTGGCCAGCACCCGTTCGAGCTGGTCGAGCATCTTCGGCTGAGTAGTCGCGGCCAGATTGAACCGCATCCAGGTGCTGGGCCTCTGGTCGGGCAGAAACAGGCTCCCCGGGGCCATCAGAAACCCGCGGTCGAGCATGGCCTGTGCGACCGGATTGCTGTCCACCCCGGTGTCGGCCCAGAGAAACATGCCGACCGGCGGACTGGCGAATATCTTCAGCCCGAGCTTTTCGAGAGCGCGCACCGACGGGTCGCGAGCCCGCGCCAGTCGCGCACGCAGTCGCTGCAGATGGCGGCGATAGTGCCCCTCGGAGAGCACTCGGTAGACCACCCGCTCGCCAAGCTCCGAGCTGGTCAGCCCGATCAGCATTTTCAAGTCGGTGAACTCGCGCGCCAAGGCCGGCTCGCAGGCGATGAATCCGACCCGCAGATTGGCTGCCAGCGTCTTGGAGAAACCGCTGACGTAGATCACCCGCTGGAGCTGATCCAGGGCCGCCAGGCGGATGCAGGAAGAGACGGTCGGGCCCGGGTGAAGATCGCTGTAAACGTCGTCCTCGACAATCATGAAATCGAACTCATGGGCCAGACGCAGCAGTTGAAACGCGTTTGCCGATCCGATCGCGGTGCTGGTCGGATTGTGCAGCACCGACGAGGTCACCAGCAGCTTGGGCTTGTGCTCGGCCGCCAGCGCGCGCAGATGAATCAGATCGGGGCCGTCATGCCGGCGTGGCACGCCAATGACCCGCGCGCCCAATTGCGCGTAACGGCCAAATAGCAGGAACCATGACGGTTCGTCGACCAGAACCGTATCGCCTGGCACCAGGAAACGTTGCGCGATCAGATCGAGCGCCTGTGTCGCCCCATTGGTCGTGACGATCTGCTCTGGCTGGGCGACGATCTCGAGCTCGGCCAGTCGCAGCTGCAGTTGCTGGCGCAGCGGCAGATACCCCTGCGGATGCCCGTAGTCAAGAAACGCGGCACCGCTGCCGCGGCCGAGAGCTCTCAGACTGGCGCTGATCAGCCCTTCGTCGAGCCAGTCGGGCGGCAAAACGCCACCGCCCGGCATGTCGCGCGGCGGCAGTCGCTTGAACATGTTGCGCAGCAGCCAGACCACGTCGAGCTTTGGCGAGGGCGCGTCGGCCCAGGCGCGCGCCGTGGCCGGATTGGCGCCTGATTCCCGTTCGCGCACAAAAAACCCCGCGCCGCGTCGCGACTCCAGAAAGCCGCGTGCGATCAGCCGGTCGTAGGCTTCGACCACCGTGAAGCGAGACACCCGGTGCTCGGTCGAGAATGCGCGAATCGACGGCATCCGGGCGCCGGGCCGGATAGCGCGCTCGTCGATACG
>JAYVOV010000450.1:0-4900 GCA_043757735.1 Burkholderiaceae bacterium | reverse complement strand
GTTGCCGTCGGTCAGGGTGCCGGTGCTCAGCGCCTGGCGCTGTGCAAGCTGGGTGACGGCTACATCGTAGCTGCCGGGGAGCGCGCCCGTGCTGGCTGTGGCTTTGGCGGCGGTTTCGTCGCTGCTCGTCGCCTTGGCGGTACGCCAAGTATCGAGATTGAAGAGTGCGCGCGATGCATCCTGAAATGTCGATAGTCGACCCTGTACGGTGCCGAATGCGGACAGTTTGGTCTGAATGCCCGAGACCGACTTCTGCAGCGCCTGCAATGGCTGACGCTCGACCGCCATCAGTTGCGAAACGATACTGCCGACGTCGATGGAGCCGGCGATTGCGGATGTACTCATCTGTCACTCCTCGTGCCATCCTTGAAAGCAAAAATGGTGTCAATGCGGACCGCTGCCGCGACGACGGACGCGAGGACTGCCGGAAACAGCGTGCTCGCGGTGGCGCCGCGAGCACATCGCTCCGTGACCGGTCTTCGGCCTTGCCTCAGCCGCCTCGCAGCAGCTGTAAAACGCCTTGCGGCAACTGATTTGCCTGAGCGAGCATTGCGTTGCCAGCCTGGGAAAGCACCTGCGCACGCGACAATGCGGCTGTTTCCGCGGCAAAGTCTGCATCCATGATCCGGCTGCGTGCCGCGGATTGGTTTTCCACCGCGACCTGCAGATTCGAGATCACCGATTCGAATCGATTCTGCGCGGCGCCGAACGACGAGCGTGCAGTGTTGATCTGGGACAAGGCGAAGTCGATCACTTCGACGGCACCCAGGGCGCCCGTGCCCGCGGTTGCGCTCGAGTAGACGCTGAAGTCCGTGCCGGTGGCCGCCCCGCCGCGCGTGCCCACGGTCGAGATGTCGATCAAGGTCGCGAGCGACGAAGCGAGTGCACCATCGTTGGTTCCGGTGTTCACGGTTGCGCCGGTGATGTTCACCGACCTGACCGAGACCTGATCGTTGGTCGTGGCGTTGGCACCGACCTGGAAGTCGAACGACGTGGTCTGGGTCAGAACCGCCTGGCCATTGAAACGTGTTGTTTGTGCCGTACGGTCGATCTCCGACTGCAGTGCATTGAACTCGTTCTGAAGGGCGGCACGATCGCCCCCGCTGTTGGTCGCGTTCGACGACTGGACCGCGAGTTCGCGCATGCGTTGCAGCATGTCGCCGATCTTGCCGAGCGCGCCTTCGGCCGTCTGCGACATCGAGATCGCGTCGTTGGCATTGCGCATCGCGACATTCATGCCTCGCACCTGCGAGCTCATGCGTTCGGCGATGGCCAGACCTGCCGCATCGTCTTTGGCGCTGTTCACGCGCAAGCCGGACGACAGGCGTTGAATCGTCTGAGATAGCTGGCTGTTGGTTGTGCTGATGTTGCGCTGCGCGTTCAGAGACGGCAGGTTCGTATTGATGATTTGTGCCATGGAGCGACCCCTTATGGAAGTAGTGGCTCAGGCACTTTGCCTCCAATACGAATCGGCGCATCCGTGAAAAAGAAACACCGAAGCCGCCTATTTCGGCGGCGCCGGTCGAATTTTCCGGGCTCGGTTCGGGCCCGGTGGCGGCCGGGCCGAAGTCGCCGGGGCGCGCTCGGCCCATCATGGGCTCCTGGCCACCGGCCTTTCGCTCAGCGCAGCAGAGACAACACGTTGTTCGGCATCGCGTTGGCTTGCGAAAGCATCGCCACGCCTGCCTGCTGCAAGACCTGGGAGCGCGACAGCGTTGCGGTCTCGGAGGCAAAGTCTGCATCCATGATCCGGCTGCGCGCGGCGGTCTGGTTCTCGGTACTGACCTGAAGCGTGCCGATCACGTTCTCGAAGCGGTTCTGCGCAGCGCCGAATTTTGAGCGCGCGGTATTCACCTGCGAGATCGCGAAGTCGATGATCTCGACCGCGCCCAGCGCGCCAGCGCCGATGGTGCCCGCCGAGTAGGCCTGGAAGTCGGCGCCTGTCGCGGCAGAGCCACGCGTGCCGACGGTCGAGATGTCGATCGACGTGCCTGTCATTTTCGACAAGGAGCCGTCGTTGGTGCCGGTAGCGGTGGTCGCGCCGTTGATGTTCACACCGTTGATCGACACCTGGTCATCCGTGGTGGCGTTGGCCCCAACCTGGAAGTCGAACGAGGTCGTGGTCGTCAAAACCGCCTGCCCGTTGAAGCGGGTCGTAGTCGACGTCCGGGTGATTTCCGACTGAAGCTCTCGGAATTCATTTTGAAGTGCGCCGCGATCGCTTGAGCTGTTGGTGGCGTTCGTCGACTGAACAGCCAGTTCGCGCATCCGCTGCAGCATGTCGCCGATCTTGCCCAGCGAGCCCTCTGCGGTCTGCGACAACGAGATCGCGTCGTTGGCATTGCGCTGTGCGACGTTCATGCCGCGCACCTGAGAATTCATTCGTTCGGCGATCGCGAGACCCGCCGCATCGTCTTTGGCGCTGTTGACGCGAAGGCCGGTCGACAGACGCTGCACCGTCTGAGCGAGTACGCCCTGCGTGGAAGAAAGGTTCCGCTGTGCATTCAGCGAGACCAGGTTCGTATTGATGACTGAAGCCATGGCGAACTCCTAGAGTGACATGAGTCAGGCCTATTTGGCCTGCACCCCGGACGCAGGTGCGTCCGGAACCAGGTCCTGCCATTGCCCTCTGGGCGCTGGTGGACGGCGGGTTTGTGTCCCGTTGCTAGGGTTATCGGCGATCGGCTGCCAGGCTTTAGCAGAACTCCGACAGGCTTCTAGTGGAAGACTTCCTACAGGGCTAGGAAAAAATCCGTCAGGAATCACAGAGTTCTTCTGATTCAAGAAACCCGTGCTTTTCCCGAGACTGGCAACACGTTCAAGAGACACAGCGAACGATTACAGCCAGCCCCAAGGAGAATGTTATGTTGACCGAAGACCGCCTGATGTCCGAAATTAGGGATGCCAACCTTTCCTATTTGATCCTGGCCCAACGGTTGATCCGGGCCGACAGAGCGCAAGCGCTCTACCGCCTGGGCGTATCCGAAGAGGTTGCCTCGATCGTCGAAGCACTCACGCCCAGCCAGATGATCAAGGTCGCTTCAGGCAACACCCTGATGTGCCGCTTCCGCTTCGACGAAGAAATGATCTGGTCGCTGCTCGCCGATCACGGCCGCCGGGGTGGCGAACGCGAAGATGGCAACGCTTCGCGTCTGCACGCCAGCATCCTGATGGCTGGCAAGTTCAGCGAGGCGGTCTGACATGGCTACCCGCAGTCTCCTGGAAGACAACAAGCAGGTGCAGCGCGCCATCGCGCTGATCGGCATGGGCGCGCGGCTGCAGCTGCTGCAGTCCGAAACCAATCTGCCTTATGAACGACTGCTCAAGCTGTACAAGGAAGTCGCGGGCAAGTCACCGTCGAAAGGGCAGCTGCCATTCTCGACCGACTGGTTCCTGTCCTGGCAGCCGAATATTCATGCCTCGTTGTTCTTCAACATGTATGAGTACCTGCAGAAGGCAAGCGCATTGGACGAGATCGAGGCGCTCATGAAGGCCTATCAGTTGTATCAGACCGAGGTCGAGACCAATTCGGTCGAGCCCATGCTGTCGATCACTCGTGCATGGCGGTTGGTCAAGTTCATCGATTCGGGCATGTTGTGCCTGACCCGATGCACCCGATGCAGCGGGCAGTTCGTCAATCATTCGTACGAGTTGACCGAACGATATGTGTGCGGTCTGTGCGAGCCGCCGGCGCGGGCGGGCAAAGGCCGCCGCGAGGGTTCGATTCATTGATCGGGCAATCCGGGCTCGAAGCTCGGTGCCGGTTGAGGGGCAGGTCTGGGTATTAGGCGGGGGAAACCCCGCCTTTTCGTTTGTCCGGAGAATCAACAGCGTGTGCACCCTGGCTGGGCCGCTGGACGGTGCCCGCTAAAGCTCAAGTAGCTGCCGGCAGGGCCGAAAGATGGCAAGAGCAGTCTTCCACTCAGGCCAGGTTCCTACATGTTCGTCATCATTGGCTATGTCGTTGTGCTGGGCGCCGTATTCGGCGGCTATGCGCTCGCTGGCGGCAACTTCGGCGTGCTCATCAAAGCGGCGCCGGTCGAGTTGTTCATCATCTGCGGTGCCGCCACTGGCGCCTTTCTGGTCGGCAACAGCGGCAAGAGCGTGAAGGCGACCATGAAGGCGGTTCCTTCGCTCTTCAAAGGATCTAAATACACCAAGGCGCGCTACATGGAAATGATGGCGCTGCTCTATGAAATTCTGTCCAAGGCACGCAAGGAAGGCCTGATGTCGATCGAGCGCGATGTCGAGTCGCCGCACGACAGCCCGATCTTCTCCAAGTACGAGGTGATCGGCCACGACCATCATCTGGTCGAGTTCATCACCGATTACCTGCGCATGATGGTCTCCGGCAACCTGAACCCGCATGAGATCGAGAGCCTGATGGACAGCGAGATCGAGACTCACCATCAGGAGGCGCACGGACCGATGAACTCGATCAACAAGCTGGGCGATGGGCTGCCGGCCTTCGGGATTGTCGCGGCGGTGCTGGGCGTGGTGAAAACCATGGCTTCGGTAGGCGCCGCGCCGGCCGTGCTCGGACAGATGATCGCGGGCGCTCTGGTTGGCACGTTTCTGGGCATTTTGATGGCCTACGGCTTCGTTTCGCCGCTGGCCAGCCTGCTCGAGCAGAAGGCCGAAGAGGGTGCCAAGGAATTGTTGTGCGTGAAAACCACGCTTCTGGCGAGCATGCAGGGTTACGCGCCGGCGATCGCAGTCGAGTTCGGTCGCAAGGTGCTGTTCTCGACCGAGCGGCCATCGTTCCTGGAGCTCGAGCAGCACGTCAAGCAGAAGAAGGCGTGAACGAAAAACGGTTGAACACCTGAACACCCGCCCGATCACGAAAGAAAAACATGCCTCCCGGCGACAAGAAGTCCCAGATCATTATCGTCAAGAGGAT
>JAYVOV010000449.1:0-4903 GCA_043757735.1 Burkholderiaceae bacterium | reverse complement strand
CAGCTCCCGAATGGTTTCCGTGACGTCGAATTGACCGGCAGTCTCATTTAATAAATTGGCCGCCGCCTGCCGGCCGGACCCCACGCTGCTCAACCCTTCCTCCAGCGCCCGGGTGACGCTGCGGGGAGTAATGTTGTGAAGCTGGTTGTACGCCAGCTGCTTTTGCCGCCGATATTCGGAAACGGCGAGAAACTTCTGGATGCTCTGCGTCCGGACGTCGCAATAGAGTATCACCTTGCCGTCGATGTGCCGGGCGGCGCGGCCCGCGGTTTGAATGAGGCTCGTCGCACTGCGCAGATAGCCTTCCTTGTCCGCATCCAGAATCGCCACGAGCGAAACCTCCGGCAGGTCCAGCCCTTCGCGCAGCAGATTGATGCCGACGAGAACGTCGAAAACGCCAAGGCGAAGATCGCGAATGATCTCGACCCGCTCGACGGTTTCAATGTCTGAATGCAGATAGCGCACCTTCACGCCGTGCTCGGCAAGGTAGTCGGTCAGGTCTTCCGACATGCGTTTGGTCAGGGTGGTGACCAATACGCGCTCGCCCACCTTGACGCGAAGGTTGATCTCCGAGAGCACGTCGTCGACCTGATTGGCGGCCGGACGCACGGTGACCTCAGGGTCGACGAGGCCGGTGGGACGCACGACCTGCTCTACAACCTGGCCCGAAGTGCGGGCTTCATAGTCCGCCGGCGTGGCCGACACGAACACGCACTGCTGCACCTTGCCCTCGAACTCCTCGAACTTGAGCGGGCGGTTGTCCAGGGCAGAAGGCAGACGAAACCCGTAATCGACCAGAGTTTCCTTGCGCGATCGATCGCCCCGATACATGCCACCCAACTGCCCGATGGTGACGTGGCTCTCGTCGATGAACATCAGGGATTCTGACGGCAGGTAATCGATCAGGGTGGGGGGAGGATCGCCGGGCTTGGCGCCTGACAGGTGCCGCGTGTAGTTCTCGATCCCCTTGCAAAAGCCCAACTCCTGGAGCATTTCCAGGTCAAACCGGGTGCGCTGCTCGAGGCGCTGCGCCTCAAGCAGCTTGCCCTGCTCGTAGAAAAACTTAAGGCGCTCGGCCAACTCTTCCTTGATGGTCTCGAGCGCGCGCATGACCGTGCCGCGCGGCGTGACATAGTGCGACGACGGATAAACCGTGAAGCGCGGAATTTTCTGGCGGATGCGCCCGGTGAGCGGATCAAAGAGCTGAATGCTCTCGATTTCATCGTCGAACAGTTCAACCCGCACCGACAACTCCGCATGCTCGGCCGGGAAGATGTCGATGGTGTCGCCGCGCACCCGGAAGGTGCCGCGTTCAAATTCTGTTTCGTTGCGGGTGTACTGCATCGCCACCAGGCGCTGCAGGATGTCGCGCTGCGAGAGCTTGTCGCGCACCCGCAGCACGAGAATCATTTCATGGTAGTCAGCCGGGTTGCCGATGCCGTAGATGCACGAGACAGTGCCCACGATGATGGTGTCGCGACGCTCGAGCAGAGACTTGGTGGCCGACAGGCGCATCTGCTCGATGTGCTCGTTGATGGACGAGTCTTTTTCGATGAACAGGTCGCGCTGCGGCACATAGGCCTCAGGCTGGTAATAGTCATAGTACGAGACGAAGTACTCGACCGCGTTGTTCGGGAAGAACTCGCGCATTTCTGAGTACAACTGTGCCGCCAGCGTCTTATTGGGCGCCAGCACCAGGGCCGGCCGGCCGGTTCGGGCGATCACGTTGGCCATTGTGAAAGTCTTGCCTGACCCGGTCACACCCAGCAGCGTCTGGTAGCTCAGGCCGTCTGAGAGGCCTTCCACCAGGCGATCGATCGCCGCCGGCTGGTCGCCAGCCGGCGGGAACGGCTGATACAGCTGGAAGGGGCTTCCGGGAAAGCTGATGAGTTTGGACGCGTCGAGCGCCAGATCGGCCATGGGTGAGTTCAGTACCGCGGTGTCAGTAGGAATTGGTGCGTGTTAGACTTTTGATTCGACAGGGATACCGGCATTGCTGCGCTTGTGCCGACCCCCAGCGTCATGAACTGAGTCGCCCCACGGGATAGGAACTGTCGGCATTGCAGATTTTTCTGAGCAAAGCCAGACTTCGGTGGTGGTTGGAACGACAGTACTGGGGCCTTTGCCCGGAGCGATCCGGTGAAAGCGTGATTATCGCCTCACCACCCCCAAAAAGCTAGTGCATTGCACAAATTTTGAGCAAAAGAATTTGTAACACAATGTTTTTTGTCAAATAATTCAATAGGTTGAAAGCCAAGATGATGCAGACCCTGTTCGCGGCAGTCGCACTCGCCCCCCGTGACCCCATCCTGGGTTTGACCGAAGCGTTCAATGCCGACACCCGCCCGAACAAGGTCAATCTGGGCGTTGGCGTGTACTACGACGACAAGGGCAAGATCCCGCTGCTGGCGGCCGTGCGCGAGGCAGAAAAAGCGCGCGTCGAGGCAACGCCCGCTCGCGGCTATCTGCCGATCGAAGGCGTCCCGGCCTACAACACTGCGGTGCAGCAACTGCTGTTCGGCAAAGATTGCGCGCTCATCGCGGCCGGACGCATCGCCACCTTCGAATGCCTGGGCGGCACCGGGGGCTTGAAGATCGGCGCCGATTTCATCAAACGCCTGCAACCGTCGGCCAAGGTCTGGATCAGCGACCCCAGCTGGGAAAACCACCGCGCACTGTTCGAGGCCGCTGGCTTCGAGGTCAAAAACTATCCGTACTACATCGCCGAGACCCATGGCGTGAAGTTCGACGAGATGCTGGCGTGCCTGAACAGCCTGCCCGCCAATGAGGTCGTGGTGCTGCACGCGTGCTGCCACAACCCCACGGGGGTCGATCTGCAGGACGGCAACTGGGCGCAGATCGTCGAAGTGGTGCGGGCGCGTGGACTGATCGCATTCCTGGACTGCGCCTACCAGGGCTTCGGCGACGGCATCGAGGCCGACGCCGCGGCGCTTCGCGTGTTTGCGCAGTCGGGTCTGTCATTTTTCGTGTCGAGCTCGTTTTCCAAGAGCTTCTCGCTGTACGGCGAGCGGGTTGGTGCCCTCTCGGTGGTGACGGCAGACAAAGACGAAACGGCGCGTGTGGTCAGCCAGGTCAAACGGGTGATTCGCACCAATTATTCGAACCCGCCCACGCATGGGGCGTCGGTGGTGGCGGCGGTGTTGTCCAACCCGGCGCTGCGCGCGATGTGGGAGACAGAACTGGCCAGCATGCGCGAGCGCATCCGCGCAATGCGCATCGGGCTGGTGGACAAGCTCAAGGCGCGCGGCGTTGCGCGTGACTTCTCGTTCGTGGCGCGCCAGCGCGGGATGTTTTCTTACTCGGGGCTCACGTCGGCGCAGGTGGATTGTCTGCGCGATGAGTATGGGATTTATGCGGTCGGCACCGGGCGCATCTGCCTGGCAGCGCTGAACAGCGGCAATATCGACTATGTGGCGGATGCGATCGCGGCGATCTTGAAGGGTTGACTGTTTGAAAGATGGGTTGTGAGCGATGGGGTGCCGGGCGGGTCTGCTTGCCGGGGATGATCGTAGTCGCTATAATCGCAGGCTCCGTTCCTCGATAGCTCAGTTGGTAGAGCGCCGGACTGTTAATCCGTAGGTCCCTGGTTCGAGCCCAGGTCGAGGAGCCAAAGAAATCAAGGGGTTAGCTGCGAAAGTGGCTAGCCCCTTTTGCTTTTCCGGCGCTCGCCGTGAGTCATACCTGCGCTGTACCGCCCGCTGTACGTTGTTTCTGTGGGCAGGATGCTCCCAAGCTCTCGCTATCGTTTCGTTCAATATGAGGCCGGTCACCGCAGGGAGACTTGCGGGCAGCCCGGCGTCGAGGGGAAGTGCAGTGGTCACTCAGCCAGATCTCACCAGCGACAGCGTCGAGGCGATGTATTCCCGCTCGGTATTCGAATCCATCGTTCGTCTCTTGGGCTCCGACAGCCCGATCAGCAAATATTTCCGATGCGACGATCGTGGCGCCTGGGTTCAAGACCCGCACACCATTGGCGAGTTGGCGTGGCACCCACTGTGCGAGATTGAAACGCCGGGCAGCCCCAACCCGCTCGACGAACCGTGGCTGCCCTTTCCGTTCACAGCCCGGCAACTGGCTGCCCTGATGATCGACGGATCGGGCTACTTCATCCAGGAACGGTTTGGCCGCTGGCAGGATGGGGCGGATCTGGACGAACTCGCCGGCTTTGGCATGCTCGACGCAAAGGCGAAGGAGGCGATTTTGGCCGCCTATGCTGCTGTTCTTCGCGCCGCGGAACTCGCGCCGACTCTCGATACGAAGTTGGCGGACTTTGCCGAAGATTGCGCGAACCAGTATGACCAAGAACGCGACGCCAGTGCCGAACGCGTGGGTGTTCGGGAACAGGGCATCTCCGCCGGGGAGTACAGCAAACGACTGTCGACCTTAAACATGTCGCTTGGAGAACTCGACCGAGACCAAGCCAGATCCAGGCTTGAGGCGGACGCTGCACACGCCAGCTGGCGCAACGCAGTTGTGCAGCATCTGCTTCTTTCGGTCGACAAAGTGCGCAACGACGCGTTCGGGTCCGAAGCCTTTCGAGCGCTCCCGCCAAAGCACCGTGCCCAAGCCATCGTCAACCACCAGTTAAAGCGCGGGTATGCGGATTCCGAGCCAGGCAAGGCTCACTGGGCCCTGCTTCGCGAGCAAAGCGATACCCACCAAGAGCTTCGTCGCAGCAGGAAGCAGTTGCCTACGATTACGTCGAGGAAGGCCTCGATCGAAGAAGACAAAGTGGCAATACTCGAGGAGCGCCTCAAGGAACTTGAGCGATCCATCGCCGCCTCAAGCAGGTCGACCTCAGTCCAAGTTGAAGATGCGATCGAACGTCAACGCCGACGCCTGAAGGACTACAACAGCCTCGAGGGCAAATGGGGCAAAACGG
>JAYVOV010000448.1:0-4905 GCA_043757735.1 Burkholderiaceae bacterium | reverse complement strand
TTTCCAGCCGGCGCTGATCGCCGTAAGACAAAGTGCGTGCCTGATAGTCGGCGTACTTGCCGATGCCGACGTACTCGAGCAGTTCGATGCTGCGCTGGCGAATCGCCTGCTCCTCGCTTTGCTCGAAGCGGGTCTTGAAGACCGCGCCCCAGACGCCGCTGCGGGTTCTGACATGGCGGCCGACCATCACGTTCTCGAGTGCCGTCATTTCGCCGAACAGCCGGATGTTCTGAAAGGTGCGGGCAATGCCGGCCTGCGCCACCGTGTGCACGGCGGTCGGCTCGTAGGGCCGGCCGTCGAGCATGAACTGGCCTGAGTCGGGCGTATACAGACCGGTGATCACGTTGAAAAACGTGGTCTTGCCCGCGCCGTTGGGGCCTATCAGGCCGTAGATCTGGCCGCGCCTGATCTCCATGCCGACTTCGGAGAGCGCCTGCAGACCGCCAAAACGCTTGTTCACCCCTTTGACCGACAGCAGCGTGTCTGTTGACATGGCGTCGTTCCTCGCGCTCAGGCTTTGCCGTGGCGGGGCGCCGGCCAAAGGCCTTCTGGCCGGCGCAGCATGATCAGCACCATGGCCAGACCGAAAACCAGCATTCGCAACGCCTCGGGCGCGACGATCTCGGTGCCGAAGAGCGCCTCCTGTGCGGGCTTGGCCGCATAGCGCAGCACTTCGGGAATCGCGTAGAGGAGGATGGCGCCGAGGATCACGCCGGGCACATGCCCCATGCCGCCCAGCACCACCATTGCGACGATCACCACCGACTCCGACAGCACGAAGCTCTCAGGGGATACGAAGCCCTGGAAGGACGCGAACATCGCGCCCGAGACACCGCCGAAAGATGCCCCCATCGCGAAGGCCAGCAGCTTCACGTTGCGGGTGTTGATGCCCATCGCCTTGGCCGCGATTTCGTCTTCGCGGATCGCCATCCAGGCGCGCCCCATGCGCGAGTTCTGCAGCCGGACCGTGATCAGGATCACCATCACGGTGAGCACCAGGAACAGGTAGTAGTAGAGTTGGACCGACTGCAGTTCCAGCCCCCCGATCGAGAGCGTCTTCGACAGATCCACGCCGGCAATGCTCACCGGGTCGATGTTGCTGATGCCCTGCGGCCCGTTGGTGACGTTTATCGGCGCGTTCAGGTTGTTCAGGAAGATCCGGATGATCTCGCCGAAGCCCAGCGTCACGATGGCAAGGTAGTCGCCGCGTAAGCGCAAGGTGGGTGCGCCCAGCATCACGCCGAAGGTGGCGGCCAGTGCCGCCGACAGCGGTATCACCAGCCAGATCGACAAATGCAGCCCGTCGGGAAACGTCGCGGCGATCCACTCGAAGTTCTCCATCAGGTGCGGCGAGGAGAGCAGCGCGTACAAGTAGGCGCCCACGGCATAGAAGGCCACATACCCGAGGTCGAGCAGACCGGCATAGCCCACCACGATGTTCAGGCCCAGCGCCAGCATGACGTAGAGCAGCGCGAAATCGAGCATGCGAACCCAGGCGTTGCCGGCCAGGCCAACGACCAGCGGCAGCACCGCCAGCACCACCGCCAGCGCGATCGTGGCGGTGTAGGCGGCCCTCGGGTTGTGCTCGAACTGCGGCAAGAAGGTCTTCATGCGGCGTGCTCCTTATGCCCGGTCGGCGACGCGTTCGCCCATGATTCCGGAGGGCCGAAAAACCAGCACCACGATCAGCACCACGAACGCGAAGATGTCCTGGTAGTGGCTGCCCAGGAAGCCCCCCGTCAGGTCGCCTATGTAGCCGGCGCCCAAGCTTTCGATCAGGCCCAGCAGCAGGCCGCCCACCATGGCGCCGGCAAGGTTGCCGATGCCACCCAGCACCGCCGCGGTGAACGCTTTGAGGCCAGGAATGAAGCCCATCGAGAACTGCGCGATGTTGTAGTTCATTGCGACCAGCACACCTGCGACCGCGGCCAGTGCAGCGCCGATCGCGAAGGTCGCGGCGATCACCTGATTGGAATTCACGCCCATCAGGCCGGCGATCCGCGGGTTCTCGGCGGTAGCGCGCATGGCGCGTCCCAGCCGGGTCTTGTTCACCAGCAAGATGAGCCCAGCCATCATCAGCGCGGACACCACCAGGATCAGGATCTGCTTGGGTGCCAGCACCGCGCCGAAGATCTGCACCGGCGTGGTCGGCAGCAGGTCGGGGAACACGATGGGGTTGGGCTTCCAGATCATCATCGCCAGGGTCTGGATGACGATGGACACGCCGATCGCGGTGATCAGCGGCGCCAGGCGCGGGGCATTGCGCAAGGGTCGGTAGGCGACCCGTTCGATGAACAGCGAGAGCAGCACGCAGACCGGCACCGCGACCGCCACCGCGATCAGCAGCACAATCGGCCCCGGCAGTCCCGAAGTGGCCAGTAGCGACACAACCGTGACACCGACCATCGCGCCGACCATCAGCACGTCGCCGTGGGCGAAGTTGATCAGCTGCAGGATGCCGTAAACCATGGTGTAGCCCAGTGCCACGAGGGCATAGACGCTACCCAGCACCAGCCCGTTCAGAATCTGCTGAAGCAGGATTTCCAGGTCAATCACCGGCCGCACCCCGCACAAAGAGCCAAAAACGGCCCGAAGTGTACGCGGAAAAGATTCAAATCAGCGGATTTCCGGTTGGCGTCGCGGAATACGCAAAAAAAGCCCCGGACGAACCGGGGCAAACCAGCCAGGGAGGAAAAAATCGAATGGGGCTGGAGGAGGAGGCCTGTGCAGGCCGCCCGGAGGCGGCTGTTGGATTGACTGTAGAGCGGGGACTCGTGGCAGACCACCAAACCCTGATTGGCGGGTGATCGGGGCGGACGGATGGACGCGCGTGCGCTGAACGCCAGCGTGGCAATGAAAACCGGGTACTTTGGCGCACCAAATAAAGAGGGGCGCCGCGGCGCCCCTCTTGGACCAGGGAGGCTTGCCGTTGCCGGCCGCCTCGGGACTGGACTTACTTGGCGGTCAGTACCCACTTGGCCAGCGTGGCGGCTTCGTCGGCCGACACCTGGGGATTGGCGGGCATGGGGACCTGGCCCCAGACACCGGTGCCGCCTTCGCGGACTTTTTTCGACAACTTGGCCACCGCGTCTTTGTCGCTGGCGTACTTGGCGGCGATGTCCTTGAATGCCGGGCCGATCAGCTTCTTGTCGACAGCGTGGCAGGCGGTGCAATTCTTGGCTTTGGACAGATCGGCATTGGCACTGGCGGCGCCGGCCATCAGGCCAAGGCTCACAGCGACGAAAACGGCACGAACGTGGCTCATTGGGTATCTCCGGGGAGTGGCAGAGTGGATTGAATATTTTGAGGCTCGACAATGTAACGCACGGGGCCGGTGATGGTTGACCTCTGTTGCTCGAAGTGCGCATCCTCGAACCCATGCCCCTCTCCGGTCGACGGCCTTCATGCCGCCTGCAGGCGTGCCATGGCCGTTCGTTCGGCAGGGCTGGTACAGACGGCATCCGCACGCTACTTTGGGCGACTCCCAGCCACGAATCCGGACAGCCATGTACCTCGTGTGGACGGGCGCGTTTCTGGTTGCGCTCAAATTGTTGCAGATCGGGCCCTTCGGGGAGCTCTCCTGGTGGTGGGTATTCGCGCCGCTCGGGGTAGCCCTGCTGTGGTTCGAAGGTCTGGAGAAGGTGTTTGGCCTCGACCGCCGCCAGGTCGAGCACACCGAATGGGAAAAGAGTCGCAAGGATCGTGTGGCCGAAACCTTCGGCGATCAAAAAGGCAAGGGAGGCAAGCGCCGGCGGGTCTGAGCGTTCCGTGAACGCCGAACTTCTTCGGGTCCGACGAATCGAACTCGGGCAAGATCGTTGCCTGCGGCTCGCATCGGGTCGGTGGGGATACCCCAAGGAGCGAGGCGATGGAGGCAGATCTTTACGTCGGTACCGGCGGCATGTCCGTCTGGTTCAGCACGGACAGCGGCGAAACCTGGGCTCGGCCGTATTCGGAATCGGGTCTGTATCTCGAGTCGCGCGTCTGGTCGCTCACCGGTCACCCATCGGCGTCTGGCGTTGTCTACGCGGGCACTGACAGTGGCGTCTATCGCTGGGACCCAAGCCAGGTGCGCTGGGAGCGGCAGGTTTCGGTGTTGACCGGGCGCGCCGTCTGGGCGCTGGCGCAGTCGCCGCATGATCCGAAGGTGATGATCGCGGGCACCCATCCGGCGGCGCTGTACGCCTCGCGCGATGGCGGCGCCCTCTGGCAGGAGATCGCGCTGAAATTCGCCGAGCAGTGCATCTTCGTCGGCCAGCCAAGAGTCACGCAGATTCTGTTCGACCCGCGCGACCCGCAGCTGGTCTGGGCGAGCGTCGAGATCGATGGTGTGTATCGCAGCCGTGATGGCGGTTTGTCATGGCAGCGCTGCGCCGGGGCCGGTCTGGTCAGCGAGGACGTTCATGGCCTGGGGGTGATGTACCCGCAGGGGCGCAAGCTCTTCGCCACGACCAACAAGGGCCTGCACATGAGCCTGGACGATGGCGATACCTGGACGATGACGCCGCTGCCCGGCTCCGCTCAGTACACCCGCTCGATCGTGCCCTCGCCAGTGGCTGACGGGGTGGCTTTCGTCACCAGCGGCAATGGGCCGCCCGGTTCATCCGGCACCCTGTGGCGCACCGAAGACTATGGCGAAACCTGGTGCAATGCGGGTCTGCCTGGTGAGACCAACAGCACGGTCTGGACGGTGGCAGTGAATGCGGCAGATCCCGCGCTGGTGTTCGCGTGCACCAATCTCGGCCAGCTCTATCGGAGCCGCGATGCTGGTCTGTCCTGGGTGAAACTCAAGCGCGAGTTGGGCGAGATCCGCTCGATGCTGTGGCAGCCGCGTAGCGTCGTTGCAGCTTACTCGTCGTCGTCGAGCACGGCCCCTTTGCTGGCGCTCGACGAGAGTTTGCGGAA
>JAYVOV010000447.1:0-4915 GCA_043757735.1 Burkholderiaceae bacterium | reverse complement strand
GCGCGAGTAGATAGGTGAGGCCGCTGCAAAGGCTGAACAGCACCCAGAACAAAAAGAATCCCACCGTGTAGGCGGCTTCGCGGCTGTCAGCCAAGTGGATGCCGACAATAGTCAGCTCTTGCGGATCGATCATCGAGAAGAACACGCCTTCGGCCACCGCCGACATCAGGAAAGCCGGCCACAGGACGTACATCAGCACGCGGCCTGCGGGTCGATCGCCGATCGCCTGGTTCATGCTCTGTCTCCCCTGAGTTCCATTGGCGGCAGCGTCCGAATGCGCGATATCACTGGCCGCCTACGGCTGCGAACTGAAGCGGACCGTGCCATCAAAACTCGTGACTGTTGCGGTGATGCGCCACGCCCGTGCCGGCTCTTCGATCATCAGGTTCCACCGGCCGGCACTCGGCAAGATGCCGGTCGCGGCCGCATAGCGCCCCTGGCCGGTCGCGGTCAAGCGGTGCGACTGATCGAGTTCGGCCTGAGTGGCGTGCATGACGCGCAAGGTGATTTCGGTCGGCAGAGGCGTGCCCGGCTTGGCGTCGAGCTCGATCAGGGCCCTGCCATCAGGCGCGCGCCGCAGGCTTGCGCTCAGCCCCAGGCGGGTCGCGGTGGTGTCGCGCGCGAGCTGCTGGTTGATCGCCTTGCCTTCGCGGTAGTAGTCATCGACTACCAGCGAGTTGTTGGAGGTGGCCGCCAACCAGAAGGTGGCAATGCCGCCGAACAGTGCAATTGCCGGCATCAGCATGAGCAACCATGGCCAGAGCTGGCGATACCAGGGGGGCGGGGGCATGACGAGTGCGGCCATCTTGCATCATCCAATCTGAAAGCGGTTGTCGACGGTGTTCATGTTTGGGTTCAGCGCGGTACGAAGAAGGTTGATTTTTCACGCACCGCCACGCTCGGATCGTCCACGGCTTCGATCCGGAACGATACGGCAGTGGTGCCGGGTTTGGCCGTGCCGGGACGAATGCGCACGCGAATCGGCACCAGACGCGCCTCGGCGCTGGGGACCTCGAACTGGTCGGCCGACGCGATCGTCGCCGACTCGATGCCCGAGACGCTGACCCGGAACTTGCGGCTGGCCTCGCGGGTGTTGATGATCTGCAGCCGATAGACGTTCTCGATCATCCCGTCTTCGACCTCGCGCCCCAGCGAGCCCCGGTCGCGAATGACATCGACCTTGAAGGGCGTGCGCAGCGCCAGGTGCACGAACAGGGCGAGCGAGACCGCGCCGAGGATCGATGTGTAGACGACGATCCGGGGACGCAGCGCGTGGCGCACGATCTGCGCCATGTTCCAGCCCTTGGCCAGTGCGTTCTGGGTGGTGTAGCGAATGAGGCCGCGCGCATAGCCCATCCGGTCCATGACCTTGTCGCAGGCGTCGATGCAGGCGGCGCAGCCGATGCACTCGTATTGCAGACCATGGCGGATGTCGATGCCAGTGGGGCAGACCTCCACGCACAGGCCGCAGTTCACGCAGGCGCCCAGGCCGAGCACCGCTGGATCCGCCTTCCTCGAGCGTGAGCCGCGCGGCTCGCCACGGGCCTGATCGTAGGTGATGATCATGGTGTCGTGATCGAACATCGAGCTCTGAAAGCGTGCGTACGGGCACATGTACTTGCAGACCTGCTCGCGCATGAAACCGGCGTTGCCGTAAGTGGCGAAGCCGTAGAACAGGATCCAGAAGGTCTCCCAGGGGCCGAGTGCGAACGCGCCGATTTCGCCGATCAGCGAGCGG
Organism: Burkholderiaceae bacterium; assembly: GCA_043757735.1. Classification (GTDB taxonomy): domain Bacteria; phylum Pseudomonadota; class Gammaproteobacteria; order Burkholderiales; family Burkholderiaceae_E; genus Quisquiliibacterium. The sequence goes on along the minus strand of JAYVOV010000447.1, from coordinate 3,177 downwards.
ATCGGGGTGAAGTAGCCGACGAAACTCAGGCCGGTCCACAGCGCCAGCGCGATCCAGAGCAAGTGCTTGAGCGACTTAAGGCCGAACTTGCGCGCCGAGCGCGCTCCGCGATCGAGCCGCATGCGGGCCGGCCGGTCGCCTTCCACTTTGCGCTCGATCCACATGAAGATTTCTGTGTAGACGGTCTGCGGGCAGGCGTAACCGCACCACAGGCGCCCGGCCACTGCGGTGAACAGGAACAGCGACAGGGCCGAGATGATCAGCAGCCCGGTCAGGTAGATGAAGTCCTGCGGGTAGAGCACCAGACCAAAAATATAGAAGCGCCGTGTGAGCAGATCGAACAGCACCGCCGGCCGGTCGTTCCAGGTCAGCCAGGGCACGCAGTAGAAAAGCGTCTGCGTGATCCAGACCATCGCCCAGCGCCAGCCGGCGAACAGCCCCGTGACCGCGCGCGGGTAGATCTTCCTGCGTACCTCGTAGAGGTCGTCACTTTCAGCGGCGGTTGCCGCGGCGCTGCGGTGGGTCTGGTACATCTGGCTACTGCTGAGCCGGCGCGGTCTTGGGCGCGTTCGACAGGCTCCAGACGTAGGCGGCCAGCACCTGCACTTTGCCTGCGCCGAGCAGCTCCTTGAACGCCGGCATCTGGTTGCTTCGGCCCTTGTTGATGGTCTCGATCACGCTGGCGAGCGAGCCCCCGTACAGCCACACCTTGTCGGTGAGGTTGGGCGCGCCCAAAGCCGGATTGCCCTTGCCCTCGCCGCCATGGCAGGCGGCGCAGGTGACAAACTTCGGCTTGCCGAGTTCGGCCTTCACCGCGTTGTGCGCGCCGCCCGACAGCGCCAGCACGTAGTTGGCGAGATTTTCGACATCGGCCGCACTGCCGACCGCGGCGGCCATCGGCGGCATCATGCCGATGCGGCCTTCGGCAAGCGTCTTCACGATCGTGGCGCCGTCGCCGCCATGCAGCCAGTCACTGTCAGTGAGGTTGGGGAAGCCTTTGCTGCCGCGCGCGTCCGAGCCATGGCACTGCACGCAGTAGGTCAGGTACATGCGCTCGCCCATGGCCCGAGCCTGCGGGTCGGTCGCCACCTGCGAGACCTCCTGCTTGAGGTACTTCGAGAACAAGGGCTCGACGGCGGCATCCGCCTTGGCGACTTCAGCCTCGTATTGCGATACCTGGGTCCAGCCGAAGCTGCCTTTGCTGGCGCCGAAGCCGGGGTACAGCACCAGGTAGATCACGGCGAACGCGATGGTGATGTAGAAGAGGTAGATCCACCAGCGCGGCAATGGGTTGTTCATCTCCTCGAGGGTTTCGTCCCAGATGTGGCCGGTGGTGCCCACCTGTTCGCCGGGCGGATGCTTCTTCGACAGTGCAACAGTCAGCCACAGGCAGAGCGCGAGCGAAACCGCCGTGACCACCATGATGTAGACGCTCCAGCCGGAGCTCGTGAAGTCAGCCATTTTTGCTCTCCTTTCCGTGCCGATGCGCGACGTCGTCATCGGCGAAGGGCAGATTCGCCGCTTCTTCGAAGCGTTGCTTGCGCGCGGAGCCATATGCCCACCAGACGATGCCCGCGAAGGCCACCAGCGAGAGCACGGTGACCACGCTGCGAATGAGGTTCAGATCCATCGTGATCACCTATCGGGCTTTCTTGATCGACGTGCCCATCACCTGCAGATAGGCGATCAGCGCATCCATCTCAGTCTTGTCCTTGAGCTCGTCCGGCGCCGTGGTGATTTCGGCATCGCTGTAGGGGTGGCCCAGCAGACGAAGCGTTTTCATCTTCGGCTGGATCGCCGCGGCATCGGCCGCCGCCTTGGCCAGCCACGGATAGCCCGGCATGTTCGAGTCGGCGACGAGATCGCGCGGGTTGGTCAGGTGGATGCGATGCCACTCGTCCGAATAGCGTCCGCCGACCCGCGCGAGATCAGGTCCGGTGCGTTTGCTGCCCCACTGGAACGGCCGGTCGTAGACGAACTCGCCGGCCACCGAATAGTGGCCATAACGCTCGGTCTCGGCGCGGAATGGCCGGATCATCTGCGAATGGCAGTTGTAGCAGCCTTCGCGGACGTAGATGTCGCGTCCGGTGAGCTGCAGCGCCCCGTAGGGCTTGAGGCCCGCCACCGGTTCGGTGGTGGATTTCTGGAAAAACAGGGGCACGATCTCGACCAGGCCGCCGACGCTGACCAGCAGCACGATCAGCACAATCATCAGCCCGATGTTCTTTTCGATCTTGGCGTGTGAAAAGGCCATTTTTGTTCTCCTCGGCTCAGGCGAGCGCGACCGCGACCGCGACCGGGACGACGCGCGCGTCCTCGGGCTTGCCGACGCGGATCGTCTGGATGCAGTTGTAGAGCATGATCACCATGCCGCTCAGGTACAACAGGCCGCCGGCCAGGCGAATCACGTAGTACGGGTAGGTGGCTTTCACCGACTCGACGAACGCATACGTGAGCGTGCCGTCGGCATTGGTGGCGCGCCACATCAGGCCCTGCATGACGCCGGCGATCCACATCGCGGCGATGTAGAGCACGATGCCCACGGTCGCGATCCAGAAGTGCAGTTCGATCAGGCGCTTGCTGTACATCTCGACCCGGCCGTAAAGGCGCGGCAGCAGGTAGTAGATGGAGCCCATCGTGATCAGGCCGACCCAGCCCAGCGCCCCCGAGTGCACATGGCCGATGGTCCAGTCGGTGTAGTGCGACAGCGCGTTGACGGTCTTGATCGACATCATCGGGCCCTCGAAGGTCGACATGCCGTAGAACGACAGCGAGACGATCAGGAACTTCAGGATCGGGTCGTCGCGCAGTTTGTGCCAGGCGCCCGACAAGGTCATGATCCCGTTGATCATGCCGCCCCACGACGGCGCCAGCAGAACCAGCGAGAACACCATGCCGATGCTCTGCACCCAGTCGGGCAGCGCGGTGTAGTGCAGGTGGTGGGGGCCAGCCCACATGTAGGTGAAGATCAGGGCCCAGAAGTGCACGATCGACAGCCGATACGAATACACCGGGCGCTCGGCCTGCTTCGGAATGAAGTAATACATCATGCCCAGGAAGCCTGCGGTCAGGAAGAAGCCCACCGCGTTATGGCCGTACCACCACTGCACCATCGCGTCCTGCACGCCGGCGTAGGCCGAGTACGACTTGGTCAGCGAGACCGGAATCACTGCGCTG
>JAYVOV010000446.1:0-4940 GCA_043757735.1 Burkholderiaceae bacterium | reverse complement strand
ACGATCTGTTCGACCAGAACTACGTGCCCTTTCAAGGCACCGACCCCAAGTAGCTGGTCGGACTCGCCAGCCGGCTGGCGCCGGACGCCCCGTAGGTCGCCGACGGCTCGAAGAAAACACTCAAGGCCCGCTGGTTGCCCGCGGCGGCACGCGCCAGCAGATCGGCGTTGAGGGCAAGCTGCCGCACCGCCATTTTCAGGCTGGCGTGCTCTTGCGATGTCAGGGGCTTGCGTCCGACTGAACGCAATTCGTCCATGAGCCGAGCGAGTTCCACCCCCGCTGCGTTCAGGCCAAGGTGGTCGCCGCACAGCAGCGCATCGTGCTGGTCTTGAACCCGGGCGAGGAGCTGCTCGAAGTCTCGATGCATCGGGGGATCAGAAATCATGGTCCGCGACCCCTCGCCATGGTTTCAAGCAGCTCGGCGGCTGCATTGATCATATTGTCGGCTATAGCCTCGGGCGACACATGGAAGCGTCCCTCCTGGATGGCCGAGCGCACTTCGTGCACTTTGCCGCTTCGGACAGGCTGCTCTGCGCTGTCGGCCGCCGCGATGTTGCGCGACGTCTCCGAAAGCGCCACTTTGTCTACCGGGACCGTGCCCGCGACTTCCGAAGATCCGGCCACGGGCCCCCGTGTGCCATTGGTGGCTCGCGAGACCAGATCGGGTTGCTTCGGCTCTGTGTTGTTTCCGATTTTCATGCCTGGCTCCCTGTCGGTAATCCGACGCTTGCTAGGTTCCTGAGGACAGTATCGGCGATGCTGGCGGGAACTTAAGCGCGAATCAGACGGGTGGAACGGGATTTTCTTTAAATACGCAGTTCGATGGTTCGATCGCGTAGCGTACCGGCGACAACCCGACCGGATTCCGTTCTGACTCGCAAGCTTTGCCCCTCACTGCCTGGGGTTAGTGCAATTCCTTCACTGGAAAGAGTAAACCCCTGTCCTGTCAACATAATCTGGACGGGATCTCCGGCGTTGACGGTGGGCGGCGTGCGCAGCGCATCGACCCGAACAGGCTGCCCCGCGGTCAATGAACGAGTCAGTTGTTTCCCGTTGAGCGTTGCCAGATCGGTGACCAGCGGCGTGTTTTCACGGGTCAGATCAATTTCCTCCAGACGGAAATCACTGGCGCTCAAGGGTGTTCCGGCGGTCAAGGCGGAATTGGCGACCACGGCTTGGGCAAAAACCTGAACCGTGACAGGAAGCCGGATGGCCCAGCTTGCGCCTGCGGTGCACCGGATCCCGATCTGCGTGCGGCCCCAGAGTTTGACCCCCGGCGGCACGAAAGGTTCGGCGCGGGCGCAAGGGGCGAGCTGGACTCTGGTATCCAATTGACCGACCCGGATCTCCAGCCGGTTTCGGGTGCCGAGTTCACGCTCGACCATGATTCTCACCGCCTGTTCGGTGGCGTCCGGCGCGCTTGCCGCGGCAGCCGAGGCAGGCGCCATCGCGATCGGGGCTGCGACCGACGGGGTTGCGATCAACCCGGCTGCGACCGCTGGAGCAGCCGACTGCGCGCTCGCTGGTGCTGCGGACCAGGCGGCCAGCAGAACCAGGGATGCGGTGATGAGACGCCTCATGGCGGCCTCCTGTTCAATGACGTCATCCACTGTGCGCGTGGCTGGCTGCCGAAGTGAGCTGGAATAGCGTGGCAAGCCGGTGGCTTTTCGGCACTTAAGAATTCGCTGCCCGTCCGATGATCGGATCGTCTTATTCCAGGGTGCGCCTGCAGGAGAACCCGCATGCTCGACCGTTTTCTCAATTCGATTCAGTTCCAGGGCCAGGCTCTGCAATTGCGCGCCGACCGGCAGAAAGTGCTGGCCGGCAACATTGCGAACGCCGATACGCCAGGCTTCAAGTCGCGCGACTTTGACTTCGCGAAGGTGCTGCAGCAGGCCACGGATGTCTCGGGCACAGGCAATCCGGGGCAGATGACAGCGGTGGCGGCTCGGGCGGGTCATCTCGCCTTGGCGGGAAACGCGCCCGCCGGCACCGATCCCAAATTGCAGTATCGCCTGCCTGAGCAGCCGTCGATCGATGGCAATACGGTTGAACTCGACCGCGAGCGCGCCAATTTCGCCGACAACTCGGTGCGTTACGAAGCCACCCTGCGTTTCATCAACGGTGGTGTGCGCACGATGCTCTCGGCGATTCGCGGCGAATGACGCCGTTACCTGCCGCGGCCCGCTAGGAGACGACCATGTCCCTCTCAAAGATCTTTGACATCACTTCGACAGCGATCGCCGCTCAGAGCCAGCGCCTGAATGTGGTGGCCTCGAATCTGGCCAACGCCGACAGCGTCGCCGGACCGGACGGCAAGGCCTACAAGGCTCGCCAGGTGGTTTTTCAGGCCCGCCAGCCAGAGCGTGTCGACGGTACCGCCGGCGTGAAGGTAAGCGGAATCATCGAGGACAACACCCCGGGCAAGCGGACATTTGATCCGAAGCATCCGCAGGCCGACCCGGATGGCTACGTGACGTTCAGCAACGTCAATGTGGTCGAGGAGATGGTCAACATGATCTCAGCCTCGCGCTCCTATCAGAACAATGTCGAAGTCCTCAACACCACCCAGCAGCTTCTGATCAAGACGCTGCAGCTCGGCCAGTAAACCGAAAGTCCGCCATGACCACTGTCACCTCATCCATTGCCGACCAGACTGCCGCTCGATTCGCGCAGGTCGTCAGCGCGTCAGCGCTGACCAGTTCGACCGATCGGAAAGCCCCGAGCGACACGACCGCGGCGGACACCGAAGACCGCTTTCTGAAGCTGCTGGTTGCGCAGATGCGTAACCAGGACCCGCTCAATCCGCTGGACAACGCCCAGGTGACCACGCAGCTGGCGCAGATCAACACCGTGCGCGGGATCGAAACGCTGAACAACTCGGTCGCCAAGCTGGTCGAGCGCAGTTCCAGCTCGACGCCGCTGGACGCGGTGGGGATGCTCGGACGTAAGGTGCTGGCGCCGGGCGACCGGATCGTCCGCGCTGAGGGCGACAGCTCGACGCGTCTGGGCTTCGAGTTGCCGAGTGCGGGCAAAGCGGCGCTGGCCGAAGTGCTCGATGCGTCGGGCAAGGTCGTCTTCAGCAGACTCTTCGATGCGCCCCCGGCCGGGGTGCAGGTCTTCGACTGGGACGGCAGTGCCGGCGAGGCGGGCGCTGCGGCCCCTGGGTCCTACAAGCTGCGGGTGACTGCCACCGACGGCACCAGGGCGATCAGTGCGACCGCGCTCACGCCGGCGCAGGTGATCGGCGTCTCGCAGGCCACCGACGGCGTCCGGCTGGAATTGTCGGGCCGCACGTCGATTCCGGTGAATTCGGTGAAAGCGATTCTGTAACACGGGCGTAGCCGGCATGCTGGCCGCGTCAGCATGACTTGTCTCCTTCTCTCAGCGATATCTCAGGAGTAATGCAATGGGTTTTCAGCAAGGATTGAGCGGCCTGAATGCGGCCGCGCGCAACCTCGACGTCATCGGCAACAACGTGGCCAATACCAACACGGTTGGCGCAAAGTCGGCGCGTGCCGAATTTGCCGATCTGTATGCGAACTCTCTGCTGGGCGGGGGCAACAATTCGATCGGTATCGGCGTGACCCTGGCTGACGTGTCGCAGCAGTTCACCCAGGGCGACATCTCGTCGACCAACAATCCGCTGGATGTGGCGATCAATGGTGCCGGGTTTTTCCAGATGTCCAGCGGCGGCACGCTCAGCTACACCCGAAACGGCCAGTTCAAGCTGGATTCTCAGGGCTACGTCGTCAATGCCCAGGGCGCACGTTTGCAGGGCCACATGCTCGATACCGCCACCAACGCGATGGGCCAGATTCCTACCGATCTGCGCCTGACAGTGGGCGGTATCGCGCCAAAGGGGACCGATACCGCGAATGCCGCACTGAACCTCGATGCGCGGGTGACGGCGCCGACCGCCCCTTTCAACGCCACCGATCCGACCACGTATTCCGGACTGACCTCGATGACGGTGTACTCGCCGCAGGGCCAGGCCCACACCATGGCGATGTATTTTCGCAAGACGGCCGCCAATACCTGGAATGTCAATGCCTCGCTCGATGGCACCGCCTTCGCCGGCAATCCGCTGTCGCCGCTGACTTTCGGCACAAACGGCGTCCAGACACCGACGCCTTCGACGCTGTCGATCACGGTGCCGTTTCCGACCGATGAAGGTGGCAACCAGACGGTGGCGCTTGATTTGACCGCGGTCACTCAGTACGGATCGGCCTTCGTGGTCAATTCACTGGGGCAGGGGGGGTACGGCGTGGGCGATCTGGCCGGTTTCAACATCGGCCCCGATGGTACGCTGCTGACCCGTTACACGAACGGCCGCACGCAAAAGCAGGGCGAACTTACGCTGGTCAACTTTCGCAACCCGCAGGGCCTGCAGTCGATGGGCGCCAACCAGTGGGCCGAAACAACCGGGTCGGGCCCGCCAAACCAGGCGCAGTCGCCGGGCACCGGCAACCTGGGGACGGTTCAGGCCGGTGCGCTCGAGCAATCGAACGTCGATCTGACCGGAGAACTGGTGAACATGATCACCGCGCAGCGCGTCTATCAGGCCAATGCGCAGACGATCAAGGCGCAGGATCAGCTGCTCCAGACCATCGTGAACCTGCGCTGATCGGCGCGGCGTAGACCCAGGCAACGGAGACTTCGATGGACCGCATGATCTACACGGCGATGTCGGGCGCCAAGGCGCTGACGCAGCGCCAGGAGGCCGTGACCAACAACCTCGCCAATGCGAGCACCAACGGTTTTCGCGCCGACATGATGACGTTCCGGTCGGTGCCGGTGCGCGCCGAGGACACCGCGACTACCCGGGTGTTCGCGCTCGAGGCCACCGCCGGCTTCGATGTGCAGCAGGGCCCGGTGACCACCACCGGGCGGTCGCTGGACGCGGCGATCCGTGGCGATGGCTGGTTTGTCGTTCAGTC
>JAYVOV010000445.1:0-4956 GCA_043757735.1 Burkholderiaceae bacterium | reverse complement strand
CAAAATTGCTGCACGCAGTCATCTTCCCCGAAGCTGGGCTTGCCGGCACCAATCTGCGCTGGGAGCGCCGGCTCGGCACCTTGAAATGGGTTGCTTCGGTGGGTGCGCTGGTCATCGGCGTGGCCATGCTCGCGGCCTGGAGCCTGTCGTTCGTCAACAACTCGTCCTACATCGCCGAAGTCACCGGTCGCATCGATACCTTGAAAAAAGAGCTGGTCGGAAAAGTGGCCGGCACGATCGAGCTGCGCTATCTGCTGCCTCTCTACGAACGCGTGCAAGCTCTGGCGACCACCGATGCGGTCACTCCCGAAGACCCCAAATTCTCTTATTCGATGGGTTTGTTTCAGGGCGGCAAGTTGGCCGCGGCCGCCGATCAGGCCTATCACCGACTGCTTGCACAAACCCTCGCCCCGCTGCTGGCCAATCGCATGGCAACCGCCCTCCGGCAAAGCGGCGCCAACCCGGTTCTGCAGTATGAGAACCTGAAGGCCTACGTGATGCTGCGCGAGCCCGACCGGCTCGATGCCGCCGCGCTGCGCGGCTGGGTAGCCTTCGATCTCGAAGCCCAGCGCAATACCGGCTTGTCGCCGCAAGAGCAGCGCAGCCTGCTCAAGCACGTTGATGCTCTGCTGTCGCGCTCCGCGTTCCAAGACAGCGTGATCATCGACACCGAGCTCATCAAACAGGCACGGGCGGCGCTGTCGGCGACGCCCTTCCCGCAACGCGTCTACGAGCGCCTGAAGCGTCAGGGCGTGGGCGATATTCCCGAGTTCAAGATTACCAATGCAGGCGGTCCGGCGACGGCGAGTGCTTTCGCACGGACTAGCAACCAGCCGCTGACCAGCGGGGTCATCGGCTTTTTCACCTACAACGGCTATCACAAAGGGTTCGTGCCGCAACTCGACGACACGATCAAGGTCCTGGCCGAGGAAGAAGTCTGGGTCCTGGGGCTGCGTGACTCCGAGAACGCCAAGCGCGTTGCCGAAGCCAAGGGGCGCGAGTCCCTGGTCCAGGAAGTCAAACGTCTTTACCTGCTCGACTACGCCAATACCTGGGACAAATTCGTCGGCGACGTCGCGCTCAAGCGCGGTGCGAATCTGACCGAGACCATCGCGATTGCGCGTCTGTTGTCGGCGCCCGACTCACCCGTCCTGCCGGTGCTGAAGTCGATCGTGCGTGAGGTTTCCCTGACAGAGACGCCTGGCAGCGATGTGGTGGCCAAGGCCGTCAGCAAGGCCGCTGACGCGATTCAAGGCACCAAGGAAAAACTCGAAAAGCTGCTCGGTCCGACCTCCGCCCTGCCGGCAGTGCCCCAGTCCCAGAAGATCGAATCGATTGTCGATGACCGCTTTGATAGCCTGCGCCGGCTGGTCCGCACGCCGGAGGGCGGCGGACCAGCCCCGATCGAAAAGTCCATGGCGCTCGTCAACGACCTGTATCAGCACCTGCTGGCCACCGACCAGGCAGGGCGCGAAAGCCGTCCGCCGCCGCAAAGCGATGTCCCGCTGAAGATCAAGGGCGAAGCCGGGCGGCTGCCCGAGCCCCTGCGTGGCATGCTGACTGCGCTGGTTGCAGGCGGCGCCGCTCAGGCAACTGGCGCCACCAAAGAGACCATCAACAAGCAGCTCGAAGCATTGTGCGATGCCAGCACAAAACTGATCGGCGGACGCTACCCGCTCGCGCGCGACAGCAGCCGGGACGTCACACCCGAAGACTTTGCGCGCGTTTTTTCTCCCAGCACCGGACTGCTCGATGATTTTTTCCAGAAGACCCTCGCACCGCTGGTCGATACGCAGGTCAAACCCTGGAAATTCCGCGACCCGGCAATGGGTGACAGTGCTGCATTGCGTCAGTTCCAGCATGCGGCTGAAATCCGCGATGTCTTTTTTGGCGGGACAGCCAAGGGTGCGCAGATGCGCGTGGAATTCCGGCCGGCCGACATGGACACCTCGATCAGCAAGATGCTGCTCAACGTTGATGGTCAGGAACTCCCCTATCAATTCGGTCCGTCGGTGCCGAAATCGGTGCAATGGCCCGGCCCAGGCGGCACCAACCAGATCCGCCTCCAGGTGACGATCAAAGACCCCCCCAAAGACGCTCAACTGCTGTTCGAGGGGCCTTGGGCGCTGTTCCGCATGTTCGACAAAGCGCAGATCGAGCAGGGCAACGTGCCTGAAAAATTCCGCGCGACGTTCTCGGTCGATGGCAAGCGTGTTCAGTTCGATGTCACTACGAGCAGCTCTCGCAACCCCTTCCGCCTGCCGGATCTGCAGGCCTTCCAATGCCCACGGAAACTTTGACCCCGCCCCCGACCCACCCCTCGCCTGCAAGTACCGGCCCGGTGCCGGGTCGTCATGATCTCCAGTGACCCGGAGGGAACGCTAGCCATGCCCGCTGGCTACCTTGACCCTGTTCTCGGTGTCGGCTGGTTCGGCAAGATTCCTGCGGTGGGCGATTTCATCACCCGCCGCCTGCCGTCAGCTTTCGTCCAGCCTTGGGATCTATGGCTGCAGTCGGCCATCGCCAACAGCAGACGGCAGCTCGGCGACAGCTGGGACGATATCTTCCTGACCTTCCCGGTCTGGCGTTTCCTGATCCCCTCCGGATCCCTGGGGCCCACGCCGTGGGTGGGTGTACTGATGCCATCGATCGATCGAGTAGGACGTCACTTCCCCCTGACGCTGGCTGCACCCCTGACCAATCACTGCTTCAATGAACTGAGCCTCCTCGATCTTGAAGCGCAGCTCGCGGCATTCGAGAAGGCCGGACTCGCCGGACTTGATGGCGAGCATATCGACATTTTCGACATGCGGATCCGTGGTATTGCGCCGATCAGCGCTTCGGCGGCAACCGGTATGCCCCCCCTTACAGCCCTCGGCAACGAGAGCGCACTCGGGCACTGGACGCTTGATCGGCAGGTCGATCGGGAACTCGGATGGGCCGCCGGACGCCAGATGCTGTCGCTTCTGGGCAGACGGGCGCTCTGGTGGTTGCCCGGCAATGAACAAACCGGCGGTACGATACGCCTGGATCGCTGGCCGATGTCCGACGACGCATTCGCTGCCCTGATACGCTAGTCCTGAACTTGGCAGTCAGCGGCCGTTTCTTCAACCTTTCCGGGCAACGCCCCGACTCCTGATCCGTGGCCGACAGCACAGCCCCTCCAGCCCGCCCTCATGGCGACTCCGCACACGAGAGTCCGGACGAACATGACTCCAGCTGCCTGCCGCTCGGCACGCGGCTGGGCGAGTTCGAGGTCACCGGTCTGGTGGGCGTCGGCGGCTTCGGAATTGTCTACAGTGCACGCGATCACCTCCTTGAACGCGAAGTGGCGATCAAGGAGTACATGCCTTCGTCGCTCGCCACCCGCTCCCCCGACTACCGCGTCACCGTCAAATCCGAGCGCCATCAGGAGACCTTCGGGATGGGCCTGCGCAGTTTCGTCAACGAGGCGAAACTGCTGGCTCAATTCGATCATCCGTCGCTGGTCAAGGTTTATCGGTTCTGGGAGGCCAACGGCACCGCGTACATGGTGATGCCCTACTACCGCGGCACCACCCTGCGATCTGCCCTGAAGACCCTGGGCGAGGCCCCCGACGAAGCTGCAGTGCTGCAGCTGATTCGGCCAATGCTCGATGCACTCGACGTGATCCACGCCGAGCATTGTTATCACCGGGACATCGCGCCCGACAACATCATGATCCTGCAGTCCGGGCGGCCCGTGCTGCTCGACTTCGGCGCCGCGCGCAGGGTGATCGGTGACGTCACGCAGGCCCTGACCGTCATCCTCAAGCCCGGGTTCGCGCCCGTCGAACAGTACGCGAACGGACCCGAAATGCGCCAGGGTCCGTGGACAGACATCTATGCGCTGGCCGCGGTCATCTACTACTGCATCGGTGGCAAGACCCCCACCCCCTCGGTGTCGCGCATGATGCGCGACACCCTGGTGCCGGCCCGCGAGCTCGGCCGCGGCCATTACAGCGAGAAATTTCTGACCGCCGTCGATCACGCGCTGGCCGTGCACATCGAAGAACGAACTGCGTCGGTCGCCCAGTTGCGCGAAGAGCTCGGTCTTCAGGAAGTCGTCGAACAGCACTCACGAACGCGCCTGGTGGCCGCCCCGAGCGCGCCACCTGCCGCGAGCCGACGCGAGGCCGCGCCCGTGTCAGCGCAGGCCATGCCGGCTGACGAGACGACGGTTCCGATGGCGGCGGGCTTGCCGACATTTGCGTCGAATACGCCGGTCACAACACTGCCCGTGCCCGTGCCCGTGCCCGTGCCCGTGCCGGCGCCGGCGCCGGCAGCCGCACCCGCTGGCCGTGTCACTGCCGAGCCCCGCCCGCCGGCCGCCCTGCTGGCTCCCGCCGCGCAGACTGCAGCGAACACGTCGCGTCCGAACCGAACGGGCCTGGCCGTCGCGGCGATCGCCGGTGTGCTGGCCATTGCCGGAGGTGGCGCATGGCTGCTGATGGGCGGCAATCCGAGCTCTTCGCCACCGACGGCTGCGGTGGCGCCGACACCGGCCTCGGGCCCATCTGCAGCGCCAACTCCCACACCGGTCCCCGGATCAGCACCGTCCATGCCGCCAGTGCCGTCACCAGCCGTCGCTGTCCAGACGCCCGCTGCACCACCTGTGCCTGTGCCAGCGCTGGTCCCGGCAGCACCCAGTCCACTCGTGTTTTCTCCGCAAGCGGTCGTCGAGTCTCTTTTCGAGCTGCGCGACCCAGACTGGCCCGTCACAGTCAAACTGCGCAGCAATACCCTGCGAATCGAGCGTGACAACCTGCAATTCAGGGTCACGAGTCAGCGGGCGGGCCACTTGTACGTCATCCAGGTTGGCACCGACACCGCACACTTCTGGCAACTGTTTCCCAATGGCAGCGATCGCAACAATCGAATCGATGCCAACAAGGAACTCACCCTGCCGCGCGCCAGCTGGTCAGTGCTCTCCAGTGG
>JAYVOV010000444.1:0-4962 GCA_043757735.1 Burkholderiaceae bacterium | reverse complement strand
TGCGGCGCACACTGATCGGCGCCTTCGGCAATGCGAAACTGGCCGGGCGTCACGAGGTGCAGGCGGTCGATCTGCCAACCGACCGAACGCTGCGCCGGCAGCGGATCGGGTTTTAGGAGACTGTCGGCGTTGAATCCTGCCCGCGCCGGCGCGCTGCGGGGTACCTAGTCGAATTTCAGGCGCGAGGCCCGCAGCACGCCACCCACCACATTGCCGTGGACCTCGACCTGCCGACCAACCCGCAGGTCGGTCAGCGAGCCTTTGTCGAACACGGCAACAGACGCGTCCACCACGGTGTTGCGCACGCTAAAAGTGGTGCTGCCGGATACCCGGTCGACCAGACCCCTCACTTCGAACTCCGGCGCCTCTATTTCGCTGCGGTCGTACTCGACCCGGGCGACCTTGAATATGCCACCTTCGATGCGGCCTTCCATGACTACGCGAGCCCCTTCGCCCAACGCAGCGGCGCTGCCGTTCGGGTACAGCGCGGCCGAGGCATCGGTGCGGACCCCGGCCAGCGAGAAGCCGGCGCTCGAGCCGAAATCATTGACCCGGCCCTCGATCTTCACTGTGCCGGCACTGCCGTAGTCGGGCGGCTGGACCGCCTCGACCCGATCGACACGCCACAAGCCGTCACCGCCCGGGGCACGAACACCCGACACACGAACCGCCATGCCCGGCGTGGGGCCGGCACCCATGCCGACCAGTGCGGCCGCGCTGAAGTCGACCACCAGCGAACCAAACAGGAAACTGCGCGAGCGGCTGTCGATGGCGCCCACCTGACCATGCGACTTGAACCGAGAAATCGCATCGGTTCGCACCTCGACCCGGGTCGCGGCCAGCGCGCGCGAACTGCGGTCGTAGAAGCCGTAGACCTCGACGGTTTGTCCGGCCGCCATGCCGGCGAGCGACCCGACACCGTCGAACACCGTGGCCTGCGAGACCCGCACCGCAACCCCCAGCACCGTGAAGCTGCCGGCCGTGGGGCTGACACCCTGGACCACGCCGCGAGCCTCGCTCACGACGCGGATCTGGTCGGCCACGCCGGCGGTGCCAGCGCCATCGACTCCGCCACGCACCTCGACCACCATCGACAGGCGCAAGGCGTCTCTGGTCAGGGTCGTTCCATCGTCACTGGTTACGACCGCCTTGCTGTCGTCGAACCGCACCCCGTTGACAATGACCGACCCGAAACCGCGAATTGCGCCAAGGCTGAATGCGTCGGCCAGCGAGCTGCCACCGGTGCCGCCGCTGCCCACGCCGGCCAGGAGATCGCCGCCGCTGCCGCAGCTGGCGCCCTGGAAGGCCAGAATCAATACCGCAGCGAGCGAGCGCCAGCGCGATGTCAGTGGTCCGTTGTTCATTCGTTCGTCTTTCTGCGTCGCCCGCGAACCGAAGGTGCGGACGGGGCTGGCGCAGGCGCGATGGCCTGCGTCGGGTTCATTGGCGCACTGAAGGTGTACATGCCGATTCTCACTCTGGAATCGGCCGCAGATGCGCCGTCGCGGTCCTGGTCCACCAGGTTCTGCAGCTGCGGCGTCAGTTCGCGCAGCAGCAGCTGCCAGTGCTGGCGTGCGAGCTTCTCGATCACCGCGATCGAGGCGCCCGACAACTCGTCGGCGAACAAAGCTTGTTCGAGGAAACTGTCGGCGCCACCTTCGACGTTGGTGACCGCCGCCGCGACGTGGTCATGCAGATTGTCGGCGAGAAATCGGCGGATCTCGCGCTGCTCGCCAGCCGGCACGAAAGCGGCAGAGGTGACCGACACGATTTCCCGGTCGATCGCGACCATGCGCAGGCGCAGCAGTTCTTCGAGCAGCGTGCGCGGATGGACATCGCGGCTGACCATGCGGGCCAGGGATTCGAACGATTCGATACCGGGCCCGGCGGCCTGGCGCGCCAGCGGGCGCGGGCCGCCGGCGGCGTCCTGGAACCGGACATCGGTTACCCAGCGGGTGAAGGCTTCGGCCGCCAGCGAACGGCCAGCCAGCGGCGCGTCCTCGCCCGGCGATTCGAGCAGGCGCTTGACCTCTTTGCGGTGAATGCCGGTGGCCACGCTGACCCGGCTGACCGCACGGTCGCCGCCCGCGCCCGGAACGCGCTGCCGCGCGCCCTCGACCATCAGGCGCTTGATCAGCTCGATCAGCGCCCCGTATTTGACGTCATGCGCCAGCAGCATCCCGATCAGGGGACGCAGAATCTTTGCGATCGCCTGCACCACCTGGTCTTCAGGTCTGGGCGCGGCGCTCGGGTCGGCTGGGGGCGGGGAGTCAGGCACAATCTCTTTCATGCGGCTGACACATTCTAATTGTAAATATTTCCCATTTCAAGGGAAAGCAGGTCGAATGGCCCATTCCCGGGCGATCCGGCCAAGCCACCGGGCGATCCGGCCAAGCCATCGCGTGCATCCCGGTCAGATGCCGAACCCTTCGCCCGCTGCCCGCCCAGGTTTCACGACATGATCGTGCTGGGCATCGAAACCTCCTGCGACGAGACCGGCGTTGCCTTGTACTGCACTGAACGCGGCCTGCTCGCCCAGGGTCTGCACTCCCAGGTAGCCATGCATGAACGATTCGGCGGTGTCGTGCCCGAACTGGCTTCGCGCGACCATATCCGGCGGGTGCTGCCGCTGACCCGGCAGGCGCTGCTCGATGCCGGCCTGAGCTTGTCCGACATCGACGCGATCGCCTTCACCCGGGGACCGGGGCTGGCGGGCGCCCTGCTGGTGGGGGCGGCCGTTGCCACTGGCCTGGCCGCCGCGCTGCAGCGGCCGCTGATCGGCATCCATCATCTCGAGGGCCACCTGCTGTCGCCTCTGCTGTCGGCCGAACCGCCCGCCTTCCCGTTCGTCGCGCTGCTGGTCTCAGGCGGTCACACGCAGCTGATGCGGGTCGATGGGGTGGGCCGCTATGAACTGCTCGGCGACACACTGGACGACGCCGCCGGCGAAGCCTTCGACAAGAGCGCCAAACTGCTTGGCCTGGGTTACCCGGGCGGTCCGGCAATTTCCGCGCTGGCCGCCCGCGGTCGTCCCGGCGCCTGCAGCCTGCCGCGGCCGCTGCTGCATTCCGGCGACCTCGATTTCAGCTTCAGCGGCCTCAAGACCGCGGTCCTGACCGTCGTGCGCCGCGGGCTGGCCGACGAGCAGGCACGCGCCGACTTGGCCTGCGAGGTGCAGGCGGCGATCGTCGATGTGCTGGTGGCCAAGAGCCTCGCGGCGGTCCGGGACACCGGGCTGTCGCGACTGGTGATCGCGGGTGGGGTCAGCGCCAATTCGCGATTGCGCGATGCGCTGCGCAAGGCGAGCGCCAGAGGCGGGCTCGACGTGTTTTTCCCGGAACCAGCCTTGTGCACCGACAACGGGGCGATGATCGCCTTTGCCGGGGCGCTGCGCCTGGCAGCCGGCAACCTGCCGGCTGACGCGGTGCCGGCTGACGCGGTGCCGGCTGGTGCGGTGCCGGCGCGCGCGGGTGAGATGGTGCGCGGTTTCGATGTTCGGCCACGCTGGCCGCTACAGGACCTGGCGGGCGCGGGCTGACAGCGATCAAGCTCCACCCGGTGTCAGGATGCCCGATTCAAGACGGCCAGAGACGGGCCGCGCCGAACACCCCGGCTGAATCGCCCAGCCGATTCCTGGCCAGCCGGGTGCCCACGGAATCCGCGAACACGTAGCGTCCCCACCGGGCCGGCACTTCGGCGTACAGCGCATCGGCGTTCGACATACCCCCGCCCAACACGATCATGTGCGGATCAAACAGGTTGATGACGCTGGCCAGGGCTCGCGCGAGGCGGTCGATGTAGTCGGCCATGGCACGCACTGCCCGAGGGTCACCGGCGGCGGCGGCGGCCACCACCGCGGCCGAATCGTGATCGCTGCGCCCGGCCAGGCGGGCCAGGGCCGGGCCGGACAACCAGGTCTCGATGCAGTCGCGATGGCCGCAAAAACACGCGACGGCAGACACCTCATCCGGCACGACGGTGACATCTGCGGGGTCGGCAGGCAGAAACCGCGGCAGGGGGTTGTGGCCCCACTCGCCGGCGATCGCATTGGCGCCGCGCAGGACCGCGCCATTAACGACCAGCCCGCCGCCCACGCCGGTGCCGAGAATGACGCCGAATACCGTCTCGAAGCCGGCGCCGGCGCCGTCCTGCGCCTCGGCAATGGCGAAGCAGTTGGCATCGTTCTCGATGCGCACCTCGCGCGCCAGCGCCTGCTCGATGTCGCGCCGCAGGGGCTTGCCGATCAGGCAGACCGAATTGGCGTTGCGCACCAGGCCGCTGGCCGGCGCCAGCGCGCCGGGGATGCCGATCCCCACGCTGCCGCGCTGACTCAGCTCGCGCTCCACAGCACGCACCAGATCGACGATGGCGCTGACCGTGCCCTCATAGTCACCCTGGGGCGTCGCGACGCGCCGGCGGGCCAGCACCTGGCCATCACGCGCGAGGGCTGCGATTTCGATCTTGGTGCCGCCGAGGTCGATGCCGAGCCGCATCTCGTCGCGCCTCTCAGGCCTTCTTCTGGCCGATACGGGCCTCGCGGCCAGCCATCAGGTTGGCAATGTTGCCGCGATGGCGCCAGATCAGCAGCGCACTCATTGCCACGATGGCCAGCCCGATCGCGTCGATACCGAACAGCAGCCCATACCAGAGCGGCGCGAACACCGCGCTGACCAGCGCTGCCAGCGAGGACAGACGAAAGAAAAACGCGATGATCAGCCAGGTGAGCAGCGTGCCGCCGCCGACCGCCGGGTGGATCGCCAGCAGCACCCCCGCCGCGGTCGCCACACCCTTGCCGCCCTGGAATCGGTGGAACAGCGGAAACAGGTGGCCGACGAAAACCGCCAGCGCCGACAACGCCAGCGTGGCATCGCCATAACCGAAACGCGCCGCGAAATGCCGCACCAGCAGGACCGCAACCACCCCCTTGAGGGTGTCGCCCAGGAGCGTGAACACGGCGGCCTT
>JAYVOV010000443.1:0-4968 GCA_043757735.1 Burkholderiaceae bacterium | reverse complement strand
GATCAGTATCGGCATGGCCCGATGATCGGGCCGCTGGCGCGATCGTCATCGACTTCGCCACGTCCTGGGAACACAATGCGCCCCCGGGTTGCCGCGATGCGAAAACGCGTGACTTTGTGCGTTGAAGAGTGCGGTGGAGGGTGGCATTGTTCGGCACCCGCCGGCTCCCGCTGCAGGGCTGCCGTCAGCGCCGGTGTAAAATTGTGGGTCTCCCTGTCAGCCAGGCCTGCCCGAAGAGGGGCGTCTGGCAGTGCTTCATCCCCGTTTCATCCCGAACGAGGACGAACGTGAGACCCGATCCTGAATAAGACGGAGCGTTGCATGAACCATCCGAGTGGTGCTGCGGTAATTCAAGCCGCCAAGAGTGTGACGGCGCAAGCGGTCACGGTGGCAGGATCTGCGGATGTCCGGGGCAAGGCCCGTGCGCTGACCAGTGCGCCCGACTATGTGCAGCATGCCGGCCTGATCGAGTGGGTCGCGGGCATTGCCGCGCTCACTCAGCCCGACCGTATTTATTGGGCCGATGGTTCGCAGGCCGAATACGATCGCCTGTGTGCGGAAATGGTCGCGGCGGGCACCTTGCGCAAGCTCGATCCCGTCAGGCGCCCCAACTCGTATCTGGCCTGGTCGGACCCCGACGATGTCGCGCGCGTCGAAGACCGCACTTTCATTTGTTCCGAGCGCGCCGAAGAAGCGGGCCCGACCAACAACTGGCTGGCGCCGGCCGAAATGCGCAGCACCTTGAGGGGCCTGTTCGCCGGCTGCATGCGCGGCCGCACGATGTACGTGGTGGCGTTCTCGATGGGACCGCTCGGCAGCCCGATCGCTCACGTGGGTGTCGAGATCTCCGACAGCGCCTATGTGGTCACCAACATGCGCATCATGACCCGCATGGGCCGCGCGGTATTCGACGTGCTGGGCGAGGAAGGGCATTTCGTGCCCTGCGTGCACAGCGTCGGCGCGCCGCTGGCGGCGGGCCAGCAGGATGTCCCCTGGCCATGCAATGCCAGCAAGTACATCGTGCATTTTCCCGAGACCCGCGAGATCTGGTCTTACGGATCGGGGTACGGTGGCAACGCGCTGCTGGGCAAGAAGTGCTTTGCACTGCGCATCGCGTCCAATATGGGTCGCCAGGATGCGCTGGCCGGCGGCATCGGCTGGCTGGCCGAACACATGCTGATCCTCGCGGTGACCTCACCCCAGGGTAAAACCCATCATGTCGCCGCGGCCTTTCCGTCGGCCTGCGGCAAGACCAATTTTGCGATGCTGATTCCGCCCAAGGGCTTCGACGGCTGGTCGGTGCGCACCATCGGCGACGACATCGCCTGGATCAAGCCGCACATTGACGGCCGTTTGTACGCGATCAACCCTGAAGCCGGGTTCTTTGGCGTTGCGCCGGGCACCAGCCTGAAGACCAACCCCAACTGCATCGCCGCGCTGGCGCACGACGCCATCTTCACGAACGTTGCGCTCACCGACGACGGCGATGTCTGGTGGGAAGGTTTGTCTGATGCGCCCGCGCATCTGCTCGACTGGCAGGGTCGCGACTGGACGCCGGAAATCGCGAAAGCGAATCCGGTGAACGGCAAGCCGCGGCCTGCGGCGCACCCCAATTCGCGGTTCACCGTCAGCGCCGCGCAGTGTCCCTCGATCGATCCCAACTGGGACAACCCGGCGGGTGTGCCGATCGACGCGTTCATTTTCGGCGGCCGCCGCTCCACCACCGTGCCGCTGGTCACCGAGGCGCGCAGCTGGGAAGAAGGCGTCTACATGGCGGCCACCATGGGCTCCGAGACCACTGCGGCGCAAGCCGGCGCCACCGGCATTGTGCGTCGCGATCCGTTCGCGATGCTGCCGTTCTGCGGCTACAACATGGCCGAGTACTTCGGCCACTGGCTGGACCTCGGGCATCGGCTCCAGGTGGCCGGTGCCAGGCTGCCGGGTATTTTCTGCGTGAACTGGTTCCGCACGGACGAGAACGGCAAGTTTGTCTGGCCGGGTTTCGGCGACAACATGCGGGTGCTGGCCTGGATGCTCGGGCGCATCGAAGGTCATGCCGCCGGAGTCGAGCATGTGTTCGGCACCACGCCGCGGTATGAAGACCTGAGCTGGGCGGGCAGCGATTTCCCGCGCGCGTCTTTCGAGCGCATCACGTCGATCGACGACGCGGCCTGGCGTCATGAGCTTGGCCTGCACGCGGAGCTGTTCACGCAGCTGTCGCATGGCCTGCCCAAGGCGCTCGAGCGGATCAAGGGCCAACTGCAGGCCCGACTGGACGCGGGCGCGCCGGCCTGAGCGTTGAATCCGGCCCGCGTGAGCCCTGGGGCGGGGCGCATCGGGCCTCACGCCGCTGTCCTC
The DNA here is from genome assembly GCA_043757735.1 of Burkholderiaceae bacterium. GTDB lineage: Bacteria > Pseudomonadota > Gammaproteobacteria > Burkholderiales > Burkholderiaceae_E > Quisquiliibacterium. Next base: position 2,610 of record JAYVOV010000443.1, on the reverse strand, counting down.
GTGACGGCGGCGAGATAGGTTCGAGCCGCAAGCGACATCGGGCTCTGATGGCAGCGAGTCCGTGCGTGCGCATCATGGGGGTATCCCATCAGCGCTATCGCCCGGATTCCGCCATGACCCTCAATGAACTCCTGGAAGCTTATCGACGGCACTGCGAAGCGCAGTGGTCTGTCGATGAGCGCGCTGGCTGGATGGCGCTCCTGGCGAGGGTGCGCAGCAGCGACGTGATGAGCGCGGCGTTGCAGGCAGGCGACCTCGCTCCTGATCTGACTCTGGCGCCGGCTTACGCGGATCTGGCCGGCACGCCAGGCGGCAAGCTGGACGGCGCAACCGACGGCGCAATCGACGGCGGAACAGGCGGCGCATCGGGCTGTAACGCGGGTTCGCTGTACGCGATGCTGGAGCGGGGCCCGTTAGTCGTGAAGTTCGTGCCTGGCCGGGAATGCCCGTATTCGACGCTCGAATTGCGAGCGTATCAGCGGATTCTGGCGCAGTTGCAAGCGCTTGGCGGACAGCTGCTGGTTTTCACCGGACGAGATGCGCAGGACGCGGCCTACCATCGGCAGCGGGACGGTTTGAGTTTCCCGATCGTCGCCGATGCCGATCAGACGGCTGCGCGCCGGTTTGGCCTATTGGTTCCTGAGCCGGGTGCATCTCCGATCTGTCTGCCTGCAACATTCGTGGTCGGCCGTGATCGGCGAATCGTCTATGCGTTCGTTGAACCGGATCTGCGCCTGCGCGCGGAGCCGGCGAGGGTATTGAGCGCGGTTGCGGCGGTTGCGGCGGTTTCGCCAGTGGCCTGAGCATCGGAAAAAAGGCTTCTGGCGTTACAGTCGAGGCTTCCAACCGATTGCTGCATCAAGGGAGCCTGCCAGCCATGAGTGTTTTTCCAAGTTCCGCCGGCGTCCGTGTGGTCGCACCGGCTGCCGTCACCGTGCGCAGTGCCGCCGCCCAGCGCGACATGACCTATCACCTGCATCCGTCCAGCAATCTGGCCGCGATCCAGAACGAAGGGCCGCTGGTGATCTCGCGCGGCGACGGTGTCTACGTCATCGACGAGGCCGGCAAGCGCTACATCGAGGGCATGGCCGGGCTGTGGTGCGCGGGCCTGGGGTTTTCCGAGCGCCGGCTGGCCGATGCGGCCCATCGCCAGATGCTCGAGCTGCCGTTCTATCATTCGTTCTCCGGCAAGGTGCCCGAGATCTCGACCCTGCTGGCCGAGCAGATCATGGCGATCGCACCGGCCGGCCTGGCGCGGGTTTTTTTTGCCAACTCGGGCTCCGAGGCCAACGACTCGGCAGCCAAGCTGGTCTGGTATTTCAACAACGCCCTGGGCCGCACCGCCAAGAAAAAGATCATCTCGCGCCAGCGCGCCTATCACGGCGTGACGGTGGCCTCCGGCAGCATGACCGGGCTGGCGTTTGCCCATACCGACTGGGATCTGCCGGCGCCGCGCATGCTGCACACCAGCACGCCGCACTACTGGCGCGGTGCGCGGCCGGGTGAATCCGAAGACGCGTATTCGGCCCGCCTCGCCGATGAACTCGAGGCGCTCATCCAGGCTGAGGGGCCCGATACGATCGGCGGGTTCATCGCCGAGCCGGTGATGGGTGCGGGTGGCGTGATCATTCCGCCGGCCGGGTACTTCGGGCGTGTGCAGCAGGTGCTGGCGCGGCACGACATCCTGTTCATCGCCGACGAGGTGATCTGCGGGTTCGGCCGCACCGGCCAGATGTTCGGTTCGCAAACCTACGGGATCAGGCCCGACATCCTCACCTGCGCCAAGATGCTGACCAGCGGTTATCAGCCGATGTCGGCAATGATGGTCACGCCCAGGATCTTTGAAGCGCTGCTGCACCAGTCCGAGAAGCTCGGGGTGTTCGGCCATGGCTTCACCTACTCCGGCCATCCGGTGCCGGCAGCGGTGGCGCTGGAAACCCTGGCGATCTATCGCGAACGAAACATTCTCGGCCATGTGCAGGCAATGGCGCCGCACCTGCAGGACGGCTTGCGGGCGCTGGGCGACCATCCGCTGGTCGGCGAGGCGCGTGGCGTCGGCCTGATCGGTGCGCTCGAGCTGGTGCGCGACAAGCGTGATCGCAGCAGCTTCGATGGCAAAGCGGGTGTCGGCGCCAAGGTGGTGGCGAACGCGCAGAAGCGCGGCGCGATCGTGCGCTCATTGCCGGGCGACATCATTGCGTTTTCGCCGCCGCTGATCATCGAGCCGCATGAGATTCGCGAACTGCTCGCTGCGGTCAAGGGAGCGCTGGACGATACCTGGGCGCAGACGCGCTCTTTGTGACGTCGGGACCGCGCCGAGCCCGCGCCTGTCTGGCGCCGCCGATGGATGGAAATCGAAGCCCACGGTGTTGCGCACCCCGCGCGCCACCACCGCCATGCCGGTTCCGTCCAGATTCATACGGATGATCTGCGCGAATCCCTCCTTGTCTTCGCAGAGGTTGCAGGGTGCGCCGATGGGAACACAGAGCTTGCCGTCCGGCCCGATCTTGATGAACTTCCAGCCGTGCGGCACCAGGCCAGGCAGCTTGTCGTAAACCATCACGGGCTTGGGCGGATTGTCCAGGCTGGCTTCGATGTTGTCGTAGCGCG
>JAYVOV010000442.1:0-4986 GCA_043757735.1 Burkholderiaceae bacterium | reverse complement strand
AGCGTTCGATCAACCAGTCCTCATGCAATAAGGACTTCTCCTGCATCAACGGGTTCTGCCCGAGCTTCGTCACTGTCGAGGGCGCCAAAGTGCGCCGTGGCAAGGGCGCCGAAGTGGCGCAGGATGTGGCCGCGATCGGCCTGCCCGATGTGCCCCTGCCCGGGGTCGTCGATACCTATTCCCTGCTGGTGACCGGCATCGGGGGCACAGGGGTCGTGACCATCGGCCAGATTTTGGGCATGGCGGCGCACCTCGAGGGCAAAGGCGTCACCGTGCTCGATATGGCAGGGCTGGCGCAAAAGAACGGCGCGGTCATGAGTTTCGTGCGTTTCGGGGTGTCGCCCGATCGCCTGTTCGCGCCGCGCATCGGCACGGCTGGCGCCGATGCGGTCCTGGGTTGCGACATCGTCGTCACCGCGAGCAAGGACGCGCTGCTGCGCATGGTGGCCGGGCGAACACGGGTCGTGGCCAACGTCGCAAGCACGCCCACCGCCGACTTCACCCGCAATGCCGACTGGAAGTTCCCTCTGGGCAGCATGGAAGCTGCGATCGCCGCCGCCGCCGGCGTGCAAGGCGTCTCGTTCATCGATGCCACCCGACTGGCCAACGGGCTGATGGGCGATTCGATCGCCTCGAACATGTTCATGCTGGGTTTTGCCTACCAGAAGGGCTTGATTCCAGTGTCAGCGCGATCGATCGACCGGGCTATCGAACTCAACGAGGTCGCGGTCGAGTCCAATCGCCGTGCTTTTCTGTGGGGGCGGCGTGCGGCCGTTGACCTGGCGACGGTCGAAGCTGTGGCTGCACCGCCGAAGTCGCTGCCGATCGCGCGCAAGCAGTCGGAATCTCTGGACGAACTGATCGCGCGCCGCGTCGACTTTCTGACCGAATACCAGGACGAAGCCTGGGCACGGCGCTATCTGGCGCTGGTCGAGCGGGTTCGCGCCGCTGAACGCAAGCTGGGCGCTGCGCCGCCGGGCGTGCCGTCCGAATCCGGCGAAGTCCGTCGCGCCGGTGTTGCGGCAATCGGCCAGTGGCCGTTGACCGACGCCGTTGCGCGCTATTTCAGCAAGCTGATGTCGTACAAGGACGAATACGAAGTCGCGCGGCTCTATGCTCGGCCTGAATTCAGCGCTCGTCTGCGGGAACAGTTCGAAGGCGAGTATCGGCTGCAGTTTCACCTCGCGCCGCCGCTGCTGGCCAAGCGCAAACCGAACGGTGAATTGATCAAGCGCCCGTACGGCCCCTGGGTGATGCCGTTGTTTCGCGGACTCGCCGCCCTGCGCCGCCTGCGGGGCGGGACGTTCGATGTTTTCGGCTATTCCGAAGAGCGACGTGGCGAACGCGCCCTGATCGACCAGTACGAATCGACAATCGACTCTTTGCTGGCAAATCTCAGCGCCGAGCGCCGGGCGCTGGCGGTGTCGATTGCTGCCGTGCCGGAGCAGATTCGCGGATTCGGTCATGTGAAGGCTCGCCACCTGGTTGCTGCAGCAGCGCAGCGCGAGCAGCTGCTGGCCCGCTATCAGGGGCCGGTGCCGCTGGTCGAGCGATCGACGGTGCTGGTCGGCGCGGCGGGCGATTGAATGTGTCGCGGTGCGTCTGCCTGCACGGGTGACGCGTCGCGCCACTCGGGTGACGCGTCGCGCCACCTCCTGACCGCTCGCGACTGTTTGTCGCAGATTGTGTGATGTGGCAGCCCGGTTCTTGAGAACCGGGCTGAAAGCACCGCAGCGAAGAGGAGGGTGGAGACCCGCGGTCCCTGGAGGAGACGATTTACTGCAAGAAAATCAGGCGACTTTCTTGGCAATCGGACGAGCCGACTTTGCCGCTGCCGCGATGTTCGCTTCGGCCACTTCAACTGCCTGCCTGGTCGCTTTGTTGACCTGATCGTAAGCGCTGTTCGCCGTCGTCATGGCTTGCTTCACGAGGGTCACGATGCCCTCGGTTCCGGCCGGAGCGTTCTTGGCCATTGCATCGATCGATGCGGTCAGTTGTTTGTTGCCTTCAGCAAGCTGCTTCTCGAACAGCTTGGCGATTTCCGTGCCAGTCTCGCTGGTGATGTCGTAGACATGCTTGGCGTAGGCGCCAACTTTGTCGGCGGCGGGCTGCACCGAAACAGCCGACCAGTCGCTCAGCGACTTGACATCCCTGGCGGACATCATGGACTTGACCTGCTCCGAACCTTCTTCAATCGAGGTCTTGACGGCCTGGATGTTGAGTTCGGCAAGTTTTTCAACTGCTTCGAGCGATTTGAGGGTGATGGCCTGAATCATTTCGAAGGCGAGTTTCTGGGCTTGAATGAACTGCTCGGGAGTATTGACCATGGGATGCCTCGTCAGGTTTCGATGTGGGGAATTCAGTATTCATTTGCGGAATTGGTGCGCCGCACAAAACGAATTTTAGGGCGCGCAATACGAAAGTCAAGAGGATTTTTAAAGTAAGTCGAAGCGCAGGTGGATCGATCATCGGAATAAAAAGTGCTTGATATGTAAAGATTAAATTTCCAGCATCCCCAATGAAACCGCTTCTACGGCCTTGCGGTCTGCCGCATGTCTGCACTCGCCTGGTGCGAATCAGGCCAGGCGGAAATGGGGTGATTCAGTCGGATCGCTGCGATGCAGCGAGTCCGATTGCACGGCCTTTTCAGTCGCTGAAGAGCCTGCGGCAGGCAAAAAATGATCTGATTTGACCGTGTCTGAATGCGCCGGGTGAACAGTCCTCTGTAACACGCTATTTTTGCTCAGCTTTTTGCTACACTGCGCGCCAGTCGTCGTGTTAGGGTTTCGGCGTCTGCCCCGACGTGTTGCGTTCGGGCGGTTACCAGATGAGGGGTACGAATTTGTCCAAACCGACGCTTGTCTGGTCATTGCTGCTGAGCGGCGCACTGCTGGTGTGGCCCGAATCCGATGCCCTGGCTGCCCGCCGGGATAATCAGGCGCAGCCCGCAGCACAGCATGAGACGGCACGCACTGCCAAAGCGTCGGCGAAACCCGCCGCCGCCCGCCGACCGACGGCGCTCAAAGGGGTCCGTGAAGGGCGTATGGTCGCGGCTCGCTCGTCGAGCATCGCGGCGGGCAAACAGCGGCTGGCAGGAAGCCGCGGCCTTGCTCCCGCTCCAGGCAGGCTCGCCGGGGCGGCTCGGGGACCCATTCGGATCGCCAGAGGCGGGGCGCACCATCAAAAACGCTTGCTGGCGGCGCGCGCGGCAGAACCTGCCCGCTTGTCGGTTGGTCAGACCATCGGTCTGCACGCGGTCGATGACCCGCTCGACCTGAAGTCGGCGGTCGCGCTCGTGATGGATCAGCGGACCGGCGAGGTCCTGCTGTCGAAAAATTCAGATGCTGTCCTGCCGATCGCGTCGATCACCAAACTGATGACCTCGCTGGTGGTGCTCGATGCCGCGCAGCCGATGGCCGAAACCCTCGAGATCAGTGCCGAAGACATCGACACCGAGAAAAACTCGCGCTCGCGGCTGCGCCCAGGCACTCGCCTGACTCGTTCGGAGCTGCTCCAACTCGCGCTGATGTCATCCGAAAACCGCGCTGCGCACGCGCTCGGCCGGTACTTTCCCGGCGGGCTGCCGGCGTTCGTTGCTGCGATGAACACCAAGGCGCGGCAACTCGGCATGAGCGCCAGCCGGTTCTCCGATCCCACCGGTTTGTCGGGGCGCAACGTGTCGAACGCGATCGACCTGTCGCGGATGCTTCGCGCCGCCTACGATTACCCGCTGGTGCGCCAGTTTTCGACTGCGCCTGAACTCACCATCGACGCGGGTCACCGCATGATCAGTTTCCGAAATACCAATCGACTGATTGACCATTCGTCCTGGTCGATCGGCCTGCAGAAAACGGGCTATATCACCGAAGCAGGGCGCTGCCTTGTGATGCAGGTCAATATCGAGTCGCGCGCTGTGTTGATGGTGCTGCTCGACTCCACTGGCCGTTATTCGCGCTTTGGCGATGCCCAGCGGATCCGCGATTGGCTGGAAGCTGACCAGCGGTCGCCCCTCATCACCCGGGTCCGCAATGGCGCCCCGGCACAGGGCCTGCCCGCGACAACCTACGTTTCAACCGGCTCGTAGCCAAGCGCGCTGGAAATTTGGCCAGCAGTCCGGCAGAGCTGATCGATCCAGTCATCCTGAACGAAGTCGGCGGGCGCGGAGATCGACAGGCCCGCCACCAGGCGACCGGTGTCGTCGCGGATGCCGGCAGCAATGCATCGCACCCCCAGTTCGAGCTCCTCGTTGTCGCGCGCGTAGCCACGCGCACGCACCAGCGCCAATTCGCGCTCCAGTCGCACGATGTCGGTAATGCTGTTGCGGGTGTGACCGGCCAGCCCGGTGCGCGTGGCGTATGCCTTCACATTGCGGGATTCATCAGCGGTGAGGAAGAGCTTGCCCACCGAGGTCAGGTGCAAAGGGGCGCGTCCGCCGACCGCGCGAACCACCTGCATCCCTGAGCGTTCGGAGACGGCACGCTCGATATAGACGATTTCGTCGCCTTGTCGAATCGACAGATTCACCGGCTGCGCGGTAGCCCGATGCAGTTCGCGCATCGGGCCAAGCGCGGCGTCGCGAACATTCAGCCGTGCCTTCACCAGATTGCCCAGTTCCAGCAGGCGCATGCCAAGTTGATAGGTTCCGGGCTCGGAACGATCGACGAATCGCGATGTCACGAGGTCGTTCAGGATGCGATGAGCGGTTGACGGGTGCAGGCCGGTGCGCAGAGACAACTCTTTCAGGCTGACGGAATCTGCCTGATCAGCGAGAGCATCGAGCAGGGAAACCAGGCGTTCGATGACCTGGATAGCGGTCTTGCCGTCTTGACGAGGAGTGCTTCTAGGTCGCGGCATGGCAGCAGGGTGGGCGGGCCGCTCGAGTCGACCACTGAGGTTGAGTAGCGGACCAGTTTATCTCGCCTTGTGAAACACAATTGCGATGTTTGTCACGAATGCCACGCCGTTCGTGGCGCACGGGCCGCCACT
>JAYVOV010000441.1:0-5016 GCA_043757735.1 Burkholderiaceae bacterium | reverse complement strand
CCATTTCAGGCAGTTCGACGTCATCGAACTGCGCGCCGGCCGCACGCAGGGCGGCAAGCCTGCGTTCGAATGCTTCGGCAACCGGCTCGGCCATGCGCGGTGCGAGCCAGGTCCGCGGCACAGCCAGGCGCGGGCGACGCCCTGCGCGACCATGGTCGACCCGCCGCGCCGCCATCACTTCGAAGAGCAGCGCGCAGTCGTCGACCCTCGGCGCGATCGGCCCTGCATGGTCGCAGGTGAACGAGAGGCACAGCGCACCCGCCAGCGGGATTGCCTGGTAGGTGGGTTTGAATCCGGTGACTCCGCAAAACCCGGCCGGTATGCGCACCGAACCGCCGGTATCGCTGCCCACACCGGCAACGCCGATACCGCTGGCCACTGCGACCGCCGCGCCGCTCGACGAACCGCCCGCCTGGCGCGCCGGATCGAAGGGATTTCTGACATCTCCGGTCCAGATATTTTCGCCCGTCGCACCGAGCGCAAGTTCGTGCATGTTCGTCTTGGCGAAGATCAGCGCACCGGCCGCACGCAAACGCGCTACCAGCTCCGCCTCGGACTGCCCCAGGTCCGGCAAGGCCGCCCGAGTGCCGCCGCGGGCAGGCATGCCGCCGACATTGAACAGGTCCTTGATCGAGACAGTCAGACCGTGCAGCGGACCACAGTCGCCGGGTGCGATACGGGCCCGGCGGTCGAGTTCTCGCGCCTGTGCGGCCGCGGACTCCCAGTCGACATAAGCCAGTGCGTTGAGATCTCGATGCGTCTGCGCCTGGGCGCGTGCCCGGCCGAGCAAGTCCTCGGCGCTGGCCCTGCCATCGCGCATGTTCGCGGCGAGCTGGCGCAGCGGGATCGGGTTGACGAACAAGGACATCGAAGGCTCCGGAGGGCGGCTTGGGCGCGCTATTATGCGACGAGGCGAACGGGCCGCAACGAGATGACCATCATGGAACAACGCAAGCTCACCGGCGGACGGCTGCACAGCGCCGGCTACGACGCCCGCCAGCAGCGTCTCGAGATCGTGTTCACCGACCACTCGGTCCGGATCTACAAGGGGGTGCCTGAAGAAGTCTGGCGGCGTCTCTTGTCGGCGCCAAATGCCGGCAGTTTCTTCGAAGACCGGATCGCCGACGAATACCCGAACCAGCCAGGCACTGCCGGCACGCAGGATCAGGCGCGCAGCAGGCTCGATGACCTGTTCGGTGCGCCACCTGCGCCATCTGCGCCCGCTAAGTAGCGTTCAGCGCAGCCTCGATCGCCGCGACAACTTGCGCCAGTGCGTCTGAAAGCGCTAGCAGATCTTGTTCGCGCGCCTGCTGGCTGCGGCCGGCAATGATCGACGCCTCGAACGTGCTTGCGAGGCCGTCAATCGAAAAAATGCCCAGCGTCAGCGCACCGCCACGCAGGCGGTGCGCCAGCACTGCCGCTTCATCGAATGCGCCACGACCCAACGCGGCACCGAGCAGGCGAGCGTCGCTGCGGTGGTTGTCGCAGAACAGCTTCAGCAGCCGCCGATAGACACGGTGGTTCTGGCCGACCGCGGCCAGGCCATGGACCAGGTCGACGCCTTCTATCGACGGCAGACAGGATTCCTGGCCGAACACGAAAGTTTCGCCGTTCAAGAATCGCGATCGGAATCGATCACACCCTCACGAACCGCCAGCCGCACCAGGCTGGCCAGATCGCGCACCGACAGCTTGGCCATCAGGCGGCTGCGATAGGTGTCGACGGTTTTGGGCGAAAGATTCAGCGATGCGCCGATGGCCGCGCTCGAGCCGCCCCGCACCACCAGTTCCATGATCTGACGTTCGCGCCTGGACAGGGTCGACAGCGGCCCGGCCGGCCGGGCCGCGCCGTTGGTATCGGCGAGCCGTTCTGCGATCGCGCCATGAAAATGGCGCCGTCCCTGCAGGACATCGTGAATCGCCCCGAGCACTTCCGCGCCATCGGAGCCCTTGAGCACATAGCCCGCCGCCCCCAGACGACTGGCTTCCACGATATGACGGGGTTGATCCGACATGGTCAGCACGAGCACACGATCAGCAAGCGCGTGCTGGTGGAGCTGCCGCAGGAGCGCTATTCCGGAGCTTGCGCCCAGCAGCAGATCGAGCAGCACGACATCGGGTTTGAGCCGGGTAATCTCGTTGAGCGCAACATCGACGTCGCCGGACTCGCCCACCACTTCGAATCCGACCGATTCGAACAGGGACCGCATCCCTTCGCGAACGATGACGTGATCGTCAACCAGATACAGCGTGTTCATGCGAGAGCTCTGCGCAAAGATGACATCCTGGGGAAGTGAGCCTGGATGCTCCATGTTGATAACAACTTCATCGACGATCTTACAAGCCCATACTTGCCCGAGAAGCCGCTGGCCGCATTGAGAATCCGCAGTTGCAGAAATCCAACGAAAGTGTGTCGCGCACTTCGGCAGGCCTGGATCACTCCGCCCATCCTGGCGCTGATCTGCGTCCGCCCGCCGCGCCGGCGACTGCACACGCAGCCGCGCCATCGGATTCGAGCGCACGATTCGACGGCTGGCGTGTGGTGGCGGTGTGCTTCGTCACCGCGGCTTTCGCCTGGGGCCTGGGTCTGTTCGGAGCCAGTGTCTATCTCAAGGCATTGAGCGCACTGCACGGCTGGTCGATCTCCCTCATCTCGGGCGCGATCACCAGCTTCTACCTGACCGGCGCGGTCACCGCCGCCATCGTCGGCGAGCGGATCGATCGTCTTGGCGCCCGGCCGGTTTTGCTGACCGGCAGCGTGGCGCTCGCCCTGGGCGTGTGGTCCATCGGCTGCGCAGGCTCGCCGCTCGCGCTCTATCTGTCGTTCGTGGTGCTGGGGCTGGGCTGGTCCTGCCTGTCGAGCACAGGTATTTCGGCCACGCTGGCGCCCTGGTTCGAGCGCCATCAGGGGCGCGCCACGACGCTGGCGCTGATGGGCGCGAGCGCCGGTTCGATCGCCGGATTGCGCAGCGCAGCGCAGCCCCGCCGGCGCCGAGGTCGCTGACAGCAAATGCCATCGAGGCCACTCGCGCGGCCTGGCTGGTGAGCGCCACCGGTCTCGCGGCACTGTCGGGCCGCCTGCTGCTCGCCCGATTCGTCGATCGTGTCGATGTCCGGCGCTGGGGCGCCGCGATGATACTGATTCAGGGCCTGTCTCTCGGCGCGATGGCTGCCTGGCCGGCTACTTGGGTGCTGGTCGCCACCAGTCTGTCTTTTGGGTTCACGGTCGGCATGGTCACCACGCTGTCGCCAGTCATCGTGCGACGCGAATTTGGCGCCGCAGCCTTCGGCGCCATCGACGCGGTGGCCGCACTGATCCTCTTTTCGGGGCCCAGGGCCTCGCCGATCAGACCGCTGCCAGGGGAGCGTTGAGACGAGTGCCGGGAACCAGGATGCCGCCCCTCTGCCCTGGCGTGACGCTGCCGTAACGCTGCGCGTACACAGCGGGCAGCGGTCTGGCGCCGGCCGGCGCCAGCCAGAGTCGCAGCAGGTGGCGCCGGCGCTCGGGCTCCGGCCAATCCTCGAAAGCGGTCCGGTCGTGCAGAAGGCTGTGGTTGTGGACGAACTGAACGTCCCCCGGCACGAACTCGGTCATCAGATTGATCGAGGGATCGTCGGCCAGGGAGTCGAAGAGATCGAGCGCCTCGCGCATCGTCGCGCCAAGGCGAGGAGCATCCGCGAAGCGCTGCGCCGACTCGATGTACTGGCGCTGATAGATAGCCGACAGACGGCCCTCGAACCAGTTGAGCACCGGGATCTCGAAGTACGGCTTGTGGCCCGTCGGAATCTCGCCGCGGCGATCGGTGGCCACCGGCTGGAACATCAGGCGGGCAAGGTCCGGACGGCGCCGGCGCATCTCGTTGAACAGGGTCACCGACGAGACGAGCGCCGACAGCCCGCCGCTGCGCGCCGTCTTCAGGCACAACAGACCGACGATGTCGCAGGAATCGGTATGGTAGGTCTGGCGCTCGTGGGTCTGATAAATACGCACGTTCGGATCGCTGGCGGTCAGGCCCATGTCTTTCACATGGCCCAGCACATGGCCCCTGGCGTTTTGCGAACGCGCGCTGCCCAGATGCGCACCGAGACCATAGAACGCGATCGCACTCTCGCGCATCGACCAGCGATTCACGGGCAGGCCACGCATCACGACAAAACCGCGCCCCTCGAGCAGTTCCTCTAGGATGCGAGCCAGCCTCGGCGCGAGTCCGGGCAAGGCGAAATCGCCGCGCCCGATGCCGGCGATCTCCGCACCGCCGGCTGCAAGCGGGCGCACCGCGCCCTCGATCTCGTCGATTTCTGCGCGCGACAGCATCTCCAGCCAGGTCTTGTCGCGAGCCATCTGCGGCCCCAACCAGGCGGATCGCCCTTCGAGTTCGGGGGGCAGCTCGAAGGCCGCTGTCGCGCTGTTCATATCTGCCGTCATGGTGACCGCCTGAATTGTTGACTCGAAAGGTTGAGAAAGCCGCTTCGATGATGCTCGCTATCATCTGATCAATGGCCAGCCCGGTACTCTCAATGCCCCTTCGAACGGTCCACATCTACTGCCGCGTCATCGACAACTTCGGCGACGCCGGGGTTTCGTGGCGGTTGGCGCGACAGCTCGCTCTCGAGCACGGCCTCGCAGTGACACTTTGGATCGACCGCCCAGATGTCCTGCGCAGCCTGGTTCCCGATCTAGCCCTCGACCCTGTACCCACGGCTAGCGCTCCGGCAGCACCGGCAGGGCTGGTGGTGCGGACCTGGCCGGCCGATAAATCCTCCCTTGTGCAGCGTGATCGCCATGACCAGCCCGCGCCCTCCGACCAGCCCGCGCCCTCCAACCTGCCCGACCTGCCCGACCTGCCCGACGCGCTTGCAGGTGATCTCGCGTTTGCCATCCATCCCCGATGATCCACCGTTTGGGACGTCTCGTAGCTGGCGCCGCTCGGGATGGTGACGCAGGTATTGTGCTGGTTCGGCGGCAACACCGAATTGCGCATAACATCGGAGTAGGCGCGGGGACGATGCCATTCCA
>JAYVOV010000440.1:0-5033 GCA_043757735.1 Burkholderiaceae bacterium | reverse complement strand
CGGCGCCGGCGGGCGATTCAGCCGCTGGCGCACGCGGCAAGCGGCCCACCAGCCTGCGCGTGCCGATGCTGGCAGCCGAGTGGCTCGACGATGCGCTGGTCGATGCCCAGCGCGATGACGCCGCGCTGCGCGAGCGGGTCGACGCCCTGCAGGCTGCGGTCGATGCGCCGGTGGTTCTGCCGGCGGCCCTGCAGGCCGAACTGCGGCCGTATCAGCTGCAGGGCTTCGAGTGGGTCGTGCAGCGTGCGCAGGCGGGTTTCGGCGCCTGCCTGGCCGACGACATGGGCCTGGGCAAAACGGTGCAGGCGCTCGCGCTGCTGCTCACGCGCGCACACCTCGGGCCGGCCCTCGTGGTGGCGCCCACCTCGGTGTGCGGCAACTGGATCGAAGAAGCCGCGCGCTTTGCGCCCAGCCTGCGTACCCGTTTGTACGGCGCGCTCGACAGCCGCGAAACCTTGCTGCGCCAGGCGCGCGAGGGCGATGTGATCGTGGTCTCGTACACCTTGCTGCAGCAGGCCATCGAAGCATTTTCTGCCCAGCGCTGGACCACCGTCGTGGCCGACGAAGCGCAGGCGATCAAGAACGCGAGCGCCAAACGCAGCCAGGCAATCCGCGAGCTCAATGCCGACTTCCGCCTGGCGCTGTCGGGCACGCCGATCGAAAATCGCCTGGGCGAGCTGTGGGCGATCATGAGCTTTGTGAACCCGGGCCTGCTGGGCACCGCAAAAAAATTCACCGAGCGTTTCGTGGTGCCGATCGAGCGCGATCGCGACCTGCGCGCGCAGCGCACCTTGCGCCGGTTGATCGCGCCGTTCGTACTGCGCCGCTTGAAGAGCGAGGTTTTGCAAGACCTGCCGCCACGCACCGAACTCACCCTGACGGTGACGCCCGAGGCCGATGAAGCCGCGCACTATGAGGCCTTGCGCCGCGAAGCCTTGAGCACCGCATTGAACGCCGGCCCGAAGGAGCGCATCCATGTGCTCGCGCAGCTCATGCGTCTGCGCCGCGCGGCCTGCGATCCGCGGCTGGTGCACCCTGACCTGGGCATCAGCGGCGCCAAGGTCGTGGCCTTCACCGAACTGGCGCAGGAGCTGGTGGCCAACCGCCACAAAGCGCTGGTGTTCAGCCAGTTCACTGATTTTCTGGCGCTGCTGCGCGCACCGATCGAAGCGGCCGGGATCCGGTATCAGTATCTGGACGGGTCCACGCCTCAACCCGAGCGCACACGCCGGGTGGCGGCGTTTCAGGCGGGCGAGGGCGATCTGTTTTTCATCAGCCTGAAGGCCGGAGGCTTCGGGCTCAACCTCACCGCGGCAGACTACGTGGTGATCGTCGATCCGTGGTGGAATCCGGCTGCTGAAGATCAGGCAACCGGGCGCGCGCACCGCATCGGCCAGAACCGGCCGGTGACGGTTTACCGGCTGGTGACCAAGGGCAGCATCGAAGAGCGGATCGTGGCCCTGCACCACGATAAACGCTCGCTGGCGCAGGGCATTCTGGAGGACATCGACGCGACGGCGGTGCCGTCGGTGGGCGAGCTGATCGGCCTGCTCGAGGAGTGAGCGGTCGGCCGTTTATTTCCCCTGGAACACCGGCTCGCGCCGCGCCGACATCGCGGCGACGCCTTCTTTCCAGTCTTCGGTCTGGCGTTGTTTGTCCTGCTCGATGCTCTCGTGATTGACCGCAGCGCGCACCAGATCGACCAGCCCCTTGCGCAGGGTGGCGCGCGTGGACACCACCGCGATCGGCGCCGAGATGGCAATCTCGGAGGCCAGCCTGATCGCTTCAGCGCGAATATTTTCCTTGTCCACCAGGACATCGAGCATGCCCATCGCCAGTGCTTCTTCACCGGCGATCCGCCGGCCGGTGTAGAACATCATGGCGGTCTTCTGCGCGCCGATCAGGCGCGGCAGCGTGGCCGACAGGCCGAAGCCCGGATGAAAGCCCAGCCGGGTGAAGTTGGCCGAGAATTTCGACTCGACACAGCCCACCCGGAAGTCGGCCGAGATGGCCAGGCCCAAGCCGCCGCCCACCGCCGCGCCCTGCACCGCCGCGACCACCGGCTTGCTGCAGGCAAACATGCGGATCGCTTCGGTGTAGAGCGGGTTGAGCACGCCCGGGCGGCGGGTCTCGGCGCCTTCGTCGCGCTTTGAAAAATCAGCGCCAGCGCAAAACGCCGTGCCCTGCGCGCACAGCACGATCGCGCGGCAGTTGGGATCTTTGTCGAGCGCTTCGTAGCTGTCGGCGAGCGCTTCGATGAGTGCCAGGTCGAAGAAGTTATGCGGCGGGCGGCGGATCTCGAGGATGGCCACGTGCTTGTCGAAACTCAGGTCGAGATCGGGGAAGCCGGCTACTAGGGTCATGGTTGTTCGCTTTCAAAGTGAATGGGGATAAATGACAAAAGAGGAAGGCGTGAAAGTTCAGGCGCGGGCGGCGCTCAGCCGTCCAGCGAACCGCCGACGAATTGCCGCGCGGTCATGGCCGGCCAGAACCCGGCCGAGCCGCCCGCGATGGCCGCTTTGCCCAGGCGCTCGGCCCACCAGCCATCGCCGCCGAATTCTTCGCGCCAGGCCCACAGGCGGCGGGTCGCGAAATGCAACTGGTGCTCATGGGTGAAGCCGATCGCACCGTGCACCTGGTGGGCGATGCTGGTGCCACGCGTGGCCGCCTCGCCAACGCGAACCTTCGCCACTGCGGCGCTGAACACCGCGTGCGAGGTGTCGGTCGTGAGCGAGGAGGGCGCATCCTGGGCCGCCACCATCGCGGCGACTCGTGAGGCAGCCAAGTCGCCCGCCAGCGCGGCAAGCTGCTGCTGAATGGCCTGGTTGCGGCCGATCGGCTTGCCGAACTGAACGCGGTCGTTGGCGTACTGCACCGATTGCTCGAGCAGCCATTCCAGTGCGCCGACCATCATTGCGCTGCGCGCCACCGCACCGAGCGTCCACACCGGCTGCGCGAGCGCGGGCAGCGGATTGCGCGCCACGGCCAGGCATCTGGCATTGTTCAAGGTCAGGCTGTCTGACGGCAGTCCGGCCTGGTTCACGCGGGGCGTGAGCGTCACAGACGTGGCATCGCGCAGGTCGATCAATGCGATGTCGCCGCTGGCCAGCGAGACCAGCGCGCGGTCGCTGTGGCGAGCCCAGGCAACGCGGTGGGCGGTGCCGCTCAGCGTCAGCACCTGGCCGGCGCCGCGGGTGCTTAAGTTGTTGTCCTGGCCTTGTTCGATGAGGGCGATCGGGCCCTCGGGCATGTCGATGCCCGCCATCGACAGCAGCAGCGTGCCGATCATGGTCTCGGCCAGAGGCAGCGGCACCTGCCAATAACCCAGGCCGCGCAAGATGGGGTAGGCCGCGGCCCAGGTCTCGCCGATCCCGCCAGCGGATTCCGCAGCCAGCACCATGCTGAAGCCGCTGTTGGTGGCCAGGCGCCAGAGCGCGTCGGGGAACTCGCCTTTTTCCGCGCCTGCGCGTTGTGCCTTGCCGGTGTTGTCGGCAAACAGGCGCGCGGCGCTCTCTTCGATCATTGAATCGCTCATCTGAGGTCCAGCCCTTTGGCGATGATGCCGCGCAGGATTTCACGGGTGCCGCCGCGCAGCGAAAACGAGGGAACGGCCAGCGTGGTGTAGGTGAGCACCTGAGCCAGCGGGGAATCAGGGTCGCTCAAACCACCGAAGAGGTCGTGGGCGATGTCGGGCATGGCCTGCTCGACGAGCGCGCCCTGGTCCTTGACCGCGGCGGCGGCCAGTGCCGGGCTCTCGCCGCGCGCGAGCATCACCGCCACGCCCAGCGACATCTGACGCAATGTGGCGTACTGCGCGGCAATGCGCCCGAGCGCCGCCGTGTGGCGCGGGTTGCCGGCGTCGCTCGCATCGAGCATCTCGAGCAGCAGCTGCGAGCTGCTCAGGTAGCGCTCGGGGCCGGCGCGCTCGAAGGCCAGTTCCATGCCCACCTGCTTCCAGCCGCCGCCTTCTTCGCCGATGAGGTTTTCATGCGGCACCAGCACGTCATCGAAGGTCACTTCGTTGAAGTCGTGTTCGCCCAATTGATTGATGATGGGCCGCACGGTGATGCCGGGCGTGGTCATGTCGATCAGGAACTGCGACATGCCGGCGTGCCGGTTCTCCGCGCGTTCACTGGTGCGCAGCAGCGCGATCATGTAGTGGGTTCGGTGCGCGCCCGAGGTCCAGACCTTGCGGCCGTTGATCACCCAGCCATTGCTGGCCAGGGTAGCCTTGCTGCGGATCGAGGCCAGGTCCGAGCCCGAGTCTGGTTCGCTCATGCCGATGCAGAAGAAGGCTTCGCCACGGGCAATTTTGGGCACTATTTTGGGTGCCAGCGTGTTCGGTGCAAAGCGCATCAGCAGCGGTCCGCTCTGGCGGTCGGCCACCCAGTGCGCGCTGACTGGTGCGCCGGCCGCGAGGAGCTCTTCGAGCACCACGTAGCGCTCGAGCGAGGTGCGTTCATGACCACCAAACGCTTTCGGCCATGTCATGCCGATCCAGCCGCGTTCGGCCAGCTTGCGGCTGAACGCCGGATTGAAGCCGTTCCAGTTGCGTGCGCGTTTGACGGCTGGCTCGTCGGCCAGGGCTTCGGCGATGAAGGCGCGCACCTCCTGGCGCAGCGCTTCACACTCGGGCGGCAATTCGCCCGGACTGATGTTCAAAACCTGCATGGATGTGATCCTTGTGCCTGATTTTCGATCTGTGAATTTGAACCAATGATTTTCGATCGCATTGCGCTCAAGGGCAACAAACCCGCGTATCAAGGTCGGACGAGAGGTTCGAAAAGGAGACGAAAAGATGACAAGACTGCTATTGAGCATGCTGCTGATGCTTTGCGCGCCGTTTGCTCTGAGGCAGACGGCCAGCTTTCCCGCCAAGCCGATCAAGATCATCGTGCCCTTCAATGCCGGCAGCGCCGCTGAGCAAGGAAGGCCGCCTGCGCGGGCTGGTGATCACTGGCGATAAACGCGACCCCATGTTCCCCGATATCCCGACGATGAAAGTCTGATGAGGTGAAGGCTCTATGTGTGCA
>JAYVOV010000439.1:0-5040 GCA_043757735.1 Burkholderiaceae bacterium | reverse complement strand
CAGACAAGTCATTGTTGCCGCTCGCAATCTGACCCGACGCGGTCGCGATGCTCTCGATCGAGTGCCGCACGTCGGCCACGATCGTTCGCAGCGATACCTGCATCTCTTCGAGCGCGACCTGAAGGTCGCCCAGCTCACCATCGGCGTCACGGGGCAACGTGGTGCTGAGATCTCCTTTGGCGACCCGATGCGCAAAATCGCATGCCCCATTCACCGAACTCACAACCCTTCGGGAAAACAGCACGCTCATCAGCACCGTGACCGAGATCGTCAGCGCGCACAACAGCCAGATCGCCCACTGCGCCCTGCCGGCCGTCGTCAGGGCCGTCGAGTACTTCTCGCCGGCTCTCTCACGCGCGACGACGCCGCCCGCCTGGGCAAGCTTGGCGAGCGCCGCGAACTCCTGGTCGGCTGACTGCATTGAAATCATGCCGGTGTTTGTGTCGACAGAGGCCATGTCGACCGCGTCTTCGGCCAGCTTGAAGGCCTTCTCCGACATCTTGCGCAGATCTGCACCTGACTTCACGATCTCGGGGCTGTCGCTGCGAGCGAAAGTATCGATCATCTCGAGCACCGCAAGCTTGCGCTCCTTGAGTCGGGCGCGCTCGGCATTGATTCGAGCCTCGTCGACATTGCCGATCATCGCAATCAGACGGTAGGTCAGCGTACTGGCCTCAGCCGCCCGCGCGCGAACCCTTTGAAATGAGTTTGCGACCTCGGCCTGCGCGTGCAGCGCCGCCATGGCCTTGCCGTCGCCCCGCAGCGCCATCGTCGAGGCCGCACCCAGCGCCAGCATCAGAATGGCCGCCGCCATGGGCACCAGCAGAAATCGAGTTTGCAGCTTCATGAAGTCTCCCGTGCCAGTCGATCGAATCGGGTCACTGCCGGGCCACTGACCGGCAGGCAACCCGGCTCACGTCTGTTCTCAGCTCTTGTAAATTCCGCCACAAACGATCGAGTCATCGAGTCGTTCGCAGTACATGCGCTTAGGCTCGATCTTGCGGCTGACCGGATTGGTGAACTTGTAGTCCTGCCAGAACGTGGCCTTGACCTTCGCTGCATCAATGCGCTCCTTCACATAGGGAGTGCCATCGATATCTTTGAGGTCGATCAGGTTCTTGCCGACCATTTTCTCGTTGGCGCCATGGGCCCGGCACGTACCGTCCATACCGTACACAACCAGGTACAGATCGCGGTCCACGAACTGACCCTGGCGGCTCATGATTTCGGCATATCCCTTGTCCTTGCCATTTGTCTTGATGAAGGTAACGCCTTTCTTCACCATCGCGGTTGCTTCATCGGCGCTGACCTTGTCGCCAACGGCGTGCGCTGCACTCACTGAGACGACCGCTGCAAATGCGGCCATCAGAATCGATCGGGCATTCATGCTTGATATCCTTGTAGAGATGGGTTGTAAATACGTACAGAAGACGTTTGCTCGAACTAACCGATGAGTGCCATGTCGGGCGACAGGATCAGCCGTTCGATATCGACGAGAATCAGCATCCGGTCGGTCAGCGTGCCCAGACCCAGGATGTGGTTCGAGTCGACGACGGAAGACATCTCGGGCGCTTCGCGCACCAATTCCGGCGGCAGCTCGAGTACATCGGAAACCGAATCGACAACGATCCCGACCACGCGATTGCGCACGTTCAGGATGATCACCACCGTGAAATTGTTGTACTCGGCCGAGCCTAGCCCGAAGCGCAGACGCAGATCGAGAATCGGCACGATCACACCCCGTAGGTTGACCACACCCTTGATGAATTCGGGCGCGTTGGCAATTCGCGTCGGCTGTTCATAACCGCGAATCTCCTGCACCTTCAGGATGTCGATGCCATACTCTTCAGCGCCCAGCCGAAAGGTCAGGTATTCGCGAGGCTTGATCGTGCCGCGGGAGGCGGCCTGAACGGCGGGTTCGGCGAGTTGCATATCAGTGCTCCGGGATGACTATTCTGGATTGTGTAAAGGGGCGCTCAATGGCGGGCCCGGCGGACCAGATGACCGACGTCGAGGATCAGCGCCACCCGGCCGTCGCCGAGAATCGTCGCGCCAGAGACACCGGGAACCTTGCGATAGTTCGCTTCGAGATTCTTGACCACCACCTGGTGCTGGCCGACCAGTTCATCGACCAGCAGCGCGACCCGCGCACCTTCGGCCTCGACCACGATCATGATCATGATCGCCGTGGCAGCGCGGTCCTCGAACCGCGGCACCCTGAAGACCTCGTCGAGTTCCACCACCGGCAGGAACTCCTTGCGGACCTCGATCACCCGGTTTGCGCCGGCGATACTCTTGATCTGCCGCTGATCGAGCTTGAACGACTCGATGACCGAGGCCAGCGGCAAAATATAGATTTCGTCGCCGACTGCCACCGACATCCCGTCCATGATTGCAAGGGTGAGGGGCAGGCGGACCGTGACGCGGGTACCGAAGCCTTCGGCAGTGTCGAGTTCGACAGAGCCGCCCAGGCCCAAGATGTTGCGCCTCACCACATCCATGCCGACGCCGCGCCCGGAAACTTCGGTGACCTGGTCGACAGTCGAAAAGCCGGGCTCGAAAATCAGCTGGAACACTTCGTGATCAGTCATGGCATCGTGCACCTGCATGCCCTTCTCGCGAGCCTTGCCGAGAATCCTCTGGCGAGACAGGCCCTTGCCATCGTCGCGCACTTCGATGGCGATCGAGCCGCCCTTGTGCTGCGCGGCCAGCGTTATCGTGCCCATCGCCGGCTTGCCCGCGGCGATCCTCGCCTGTGGCGATTCGATCCCGTGATCAAGCGCGTTTCGCACCAGATGGGTCAGGGGGTCGGTGATCTTCTCGATCATTCCCTTGTCGAGCTCGGTGGCCTCGCCGACGGTGTTCAATTCGACCTGCTTGCCCAGTTTCGCGGCGAGATCGCGCAGCATGCGGGGAAAGCGATTGAAGACCACCGCCATCGGAATCATCCGGATCGCCATCACCGACTCCTGAAGCAGCCGGGTATTGCGCTCCAGGTCGACCAGATTGCCCATCAGCTGCTGATGGACGACCGGATCGAGGTTGCTGCCGTTCTGCGCCAGCATCGCCTGAGTGATGACGAGTTCGCCGACCAGATTGATCAATTGATCGACCTTCTCGACCGCGACCCGCAGGGTAGTCGTGTCAGGCGCGCCGCTCTTGTCGGGTTTGTCGGCGCGCTCCGATTTCGCGGGCAAACCGACAGCCGGCACGCCGGCTGAAGACCCGACAGCGGCGGCCGGTGCACCGGCCGATCCGCCTGGCGCCGCAGGCTCGATATCGACGAAGAACCCGAACCCCTCGTCGACCGCCGGAGCAGTGATGGCCGGGTCCGCCGCCGCCGGAGCAATGATGGCCGGCTCCACCGCTGCCGCCGCAGCATCCACCAGCATCTGGATCGCCACCAGTTCGCGTGAGACGTGAAACGTGAACAGATCGAGCAGATCATCGTCGGAACTGGTGGTGTGGACCACGAAACGCCGTTTGCCTTCGGCGTCGGGTTTGCCGCCATCGGCCGCGGCGATCCGCCCCAGACCGGGAATCTCGTTGAACAACTCGGCCAACTCATCGGCAAGAGCCGGGTCATCGAGCGGGCCGACCACGATGTCGAGCACGCGTTCCGGCGGAACCACCTTGGCCCCTGCCAGGCGGACCACGATCGGCTGAGCACCCGCTGCAGCCACCGGGACGGGTACACCCGCGGCCGCGGCAGCAAAATCTGCCGCAGCGTCCGGGTCTGGCACCACGCCATCGGCGTGAGCCCGTATTCTCGCAACCAGACTGGAGGCATCCAAAACGGTTTCACTGACGCCGCGATGCCGATCGAGCAGACCGTTCAAGGCATCACCCGATTCGAGCAGCACGTCGACCATACCCGCCGTCAGCCCGAGCTCATGGCGGCGCAGGCGATCGAGCATGGTCTCCATCACGTGCGTGAGGTCGGCCACGTCCTGGAAACCGAAGGTCGCGGCGCCGCCCTTGATCGAATGGGCGCAACGAAAGATCGCATTGAGATCCTCGTCGTCGGGTGCATCGACGTCGAGCTCGAGCAGCAGGGTTTCCATGTTCGCCAGGTTCTCGGCGGCTTCTTCGAAGAACACCTGATAGAACTGGCTGAGATCGAAGTCCATGCCGGACGATCCGGAAGATGTCTGTTCACTCATGGCTCGCCTTCACAGTCCGGGCAGAACTTTGCGGATCACATCGACCAGCTTGCGCGGGTCGAAAGGTTTGACCAGCCAACCGGTCGCGCCGGCGGCCCGACCAGCCTGCTTCATCTCGTCGCTGGACTCGGTGGTGAGAATCAGGATCGGCGTCGCCTTGAACTGCGGCAATTTGCGCAGGTGTTTGACCAGGGTGATGCCATCCATTCGGGGCATGTTCTGATCGGTGAGCACGAGATCGACAGATCGATCGCCCAACTTCTCGATCGCGTCCAGCCCGTCGACCGCCTCGATCACGTCGAAGCCCGAGCTCTTCAAGGTGAAGGCGACCATCTGGCGCAGGGACGAAGAGTCATCCACAGCGAGAATCGCAGCCATCGTTATTGCTCCTGGAGTTCCTGAGGGGGTTTCAAAACAGTTCGATCGAGCCGGCGTCGATCTGCCGCTGTGCCACCGGACAATGCCGGCGCACCAGTTCGACGACCGCCACCGCGTCCTGATCGTCGATTGCCGCGCGTGCGCCGAGAAAATCGGCCACGCCGCGAATTCTCTGGACGGTATGCGAGAGGACCTGCGCCGCCATATCCTGGAACTGCAGGGCGGTTACCGCGCCCCCCAGTTCCCGGCGCAAGCCTTCCCGAGCGTCCTGATCTTCCAGCAAGGCCTGCGCCTGCTCATTGGCAGCCGCGAAGCGCGTCATCAACTGCTTGGTCGCGTCTTCCAGCAGGCCGCTGAGCCGATCGAGATCGGTTGCTGCCTCCAACAGCTGGTCCTGCAGTTCGGCAACTTCGCCGAATGCGAGGGGCTGAATGCCCTGTATACCCTGGCTGTCTGTGGTCGGATTCATGCGGCTGCCGAAGTAGGTCTTTCAACGATT
>JAYVOV010000438.1:0-5047 GCA_043757735.1 Burkholderiaceae bacterium | reverse complement strand
TGCCGAGGTCATCGCAACACCATCCGCACAATGAACAGCAGTGTCAGCACGAAGACCGCCGCCATCAGTACGCCGGCGATGATGACATGCACCGGGTTGAGGTTGCTCACATCGGACTGGTGATCGCGGCTACCGCGCACACCGAAGAACGACGCCCCGACCGCCTTGATCGTTTGAACGAACGAAGCCTTGCGCGCCAGAGTGCGTTGCGGCTCGGCCATCAGGTGCCCTGCCTGGGTGCCGCACTTGAAGACGACTCGACAGAGACGGGCTTGGCGGCCGTACCTGCCACCTCGAAAAATGTGTACGACAAAGTGATGGTGGTCACGTCGGCCGGCAGCTTGGGGTCGACCACGAAAACCACCGGAAAGCTGCGTGTTTCGTTGGGCCCGAGAGTCTGCTGCTTGAAACAGAAGCACTCGAGCTTGCGGAAAAACTTCCCGACACCATCAGGCGCGTAACTGGGAATGGCCTGACCGACAGTCTGCCGCGCCTCGGTGCTGCGCAGTTCGTAGGTCACGGTAACGAGTTCGCCGGGGTGCACCGAGATGGCAGCAAGCTTGGGTTTGAACAGCCACGCACCCCTGCTGTTGGCGTCGAACTCGACCACCACCTTGCGGCTGGTGTCGACCTGGGTGTTGCGGGCGAAGTCAGCCGCGCTGCTGTCGCGTTCGGTCATGATGCCAACGCCGGTGGCTTCGCAGATGGCCCGGTAAATAGGCACCATTGCGTAGCCGAAGCCGAACATCGCCACCGCGATCACCAGCAGCTTGCTCGACAGGTGCCAATTGGAAACGGAGACGTTCACGGTCCGAACAGCATCCGGTTGGCGATCACCCCGGCAAAAAAGACGGCCGCGATCGACAGGAGAATCAGCGCGGTGCGCAGATTGCTCTTTCGGTCGGGGCCGGCCATGGCAGCTTGGGGGGACAAGGTGGTTGGCGTGAAGGGTTGGTGGCGGCTTACTTGACCACCGGCGGCGTCTCGAAGGTATGGAACGGCGCCGGGCTGGGCAGCGTCCACTCGAGGCCGACAGCGCCTTCCCAGGGCTTGTCGGCAGCCTTGGGGCCACCTTTGATGCACTTGAGCACCGCCCACAGGAACACGAGCTGGCTCAAGCCGAAGCCGAACGCACCAACCGTGATGAAGGCGTTGAAATCGGCGAACTGCATCGGGTAGTCGGCATAGCGACGGGGCATGCCCGCCAGACCGAGGAAGTGCATCGGGAAGAAGGTGATATTGAAGGTGATGAGGGTGAGCCAGAAGTGCCATTTGCCCAGCGGCTCGTCATACATGTGGCCGGTCCATTTCGGCAGCCAGTAGTAGGTGCCGGCGAACAGGGCGAACAACGAGCCCGCGACCAGCACGTAGTGAAAGTGCGCCACCACGTAGTAAGTGTCATGCAAGGCGATATCGAGCGGCGCAACCGACAGGATGATGCCGGTGAGGCCCCCCATCGTGAACACGAAGATGAAACCGATCGAGAACAGCATGGGCGTCTCGAAGGTCATCGAGCCGCGCCACATGGTGGCCACCCAGTTGAAGATCTTCACCCCCGTAGGCACCGCGATCAGCATCGTGGCGTACATGAAGAACAGCTGACCGGTGACCGGCATGCCGGTGGTGAACATGTGGTGGGCCCACACGACGAACGACAAGATCGCAATCGACGCCGTGGCGTAGACCATCGAGCTGTAGCCGAACAGGCGTTTGCGGGCAAAGGTGGGGATGATTTCGCTGACGATGCCGAACGCGGGCAGAATCATGATGTAGACCTCGGGATGCCCGAAGAACCAGAAGATGTGCTGGTACATGACGGGATCGCCGCCACCGGCTGCATTGAAGAAACTGGTGCCGAAGTGACGGTCTGTCAGGACCATGGTGATGGCGCCAGCCAGCACAGGCATCACCGCGATCAGCAGATACGCGGTGATCAGCCAGGTCCAGACGAACAGCGGCATCTTCATCAGGGTCATGCCGGGCGCGCGCATGTTCAAGATGGTGGTGACGATGTTGATCGAGCCCATGATCGAGCTGGCGCCCATGATGTGCAGCGCGAAGATGCCCAGATCCATGCCGGGACCCATCTGCACCGACAGCGGCGCATAGAGGGTCCAGCCGGCAGCAGTTGCGCCACCCGGCACGAAATACGAGACCACCAGCAGCGTGGCGGCCGGCGGCAGCAGCCAGAAGCTGAAGTTGTTCATCCGCGCGAAGGCCATGTCGGCCGCGCCGATCATCAGTGGAATCTGCCAGTTCGCGAAGCCGACGAACGCCGGCATGATTGCGCCGAACACCATGATCAGCCCGTGCATCGTGGTGAGCTGATTGAAGAATTCGGGATTGACGATCTGCAGGCCGGGCTGGAACAGCTCACTGCGCAGCAGCAGCGCGTTCAGGCCGCCCACAATGAACATGGTGAACGCGAACCACAGGTACATCGTGCCGATGTCTTTGTGGTTGGTCGCATACAGCCAGCGACGCCACCCGTGCGGGTGGTCGTGCGCGTGGTCATCGTGATGATCGAGCACTGCACTCATTGATCGACTCCTGACGAAACTGGGATAGGCATAAAGGCGCGCTGCAAGACGACGGCGCCGAGCACTCTTTTATTTGGCACGGGCAGCCAGGACTTCTTTTGGCTGCACGATGTTGTCTTCGGCTTTGTTGCCCCAGGCGTTGCGGGTGTAGGTGATGACGGCGGCGAGTTCGGTATCTGACAGCTGCTTGAACGACGCCATGGCGGTTCCCGTCTTGCCCTTGAGCAGCATCTCGATCTGGCCGTCTTGGGGGCCGAGCACGATTTTGGAGCCATCCAAAGCCGGGAAAGCACCGGGGACACCCTTGCCGGTAGGCTGGTGGCAGGCCACGCAATTGGCGGCGTAGATTTTCTCGCCGCGCGCCTGCAGGTCAGGGACCTGCCATTCCTTGCTGGGATCGTCCTGCTTGGCGAGCATTTCCTTCTTCTTGCCATCGACCCATTTTTTGTAGTCTTCGGCGGATTTCACTTCAACGACGATCGGCATGTACGCATGGTTCTTGCCGCACAGCTCAGCGCACTGACCGCGATAGGTACCCACCTTTTCGGCCTTGAACCAGGTGTCGCGCACAAACCCGGGAATGGCGTCCTGCTTGACCCCGAAGGCCGGCACCATCCAGGCGTGAATGACGTCGGCGGCGGTGGTGATGACCCGCACCTTCTTGCCGACCGGCACCACCAGCGCGTTGTCGACTTCCATCATGTAGGTGTTGTTCTTTTCCCGCTTGGCCTTGGCGCCGGGATACACCTTGTCGTCGTACTGCTCGGGCGGCGTGGTCAGCGTGGACAACAAGCTGATGCCCTCGCCTTCGCCCTTGAGGTAGTCGTAGCCCCATTTCCACTGATACCCGGTCGCCTTGACGGTGAGGTCGGCGTTCGAGGTGTCTTTCTGGGCAACGACATCGCCGGTGGCGATCACGCCCAGCACGACCACGATGATGAACGGCACGATCGTCCAGGCGATCTCGACCGCGGTGCTCTCGTGGAAATCGGCTGACTTCGCACCCTTGGACTTGCGGTGCGCGAAGATGGAATAAAACATCACCCCGAAAACCGCAACGAAGATGACCACGCACACCCACATCAGCAGAATGTGAATGGAGTGCTGACCCCGCGCGATGGCGGTCACTGGATCAGCGATGTTCCACTGATTGACTTTGGGTCCGCCCGGCATGTCAGAGACGGCGAGAGCCAGACCGGCCCACGTGCTCATGGCGGCGCCCGCCACCCAGGATCCGAGTTTCTTGAGAATCATGCTGTCACCAAAGAGTCGTGCCATGTCGTCTTGTGATCCTGTCTGCTAGCCGCGCCATCCGGCGACCGAGGCGCGCAACTCGCGCGCCAACTGACTGCGCCCATCGTCCGGCACGAAGCGCCCGACGGACATCTCCCCACCAGCGGCCACCAGCCGGATCAATTCCCGACGGGTACCGTGATACTCAACCCTCACCCATGACGACCGGCACTCGATACGCGCCAGACTGCCGCCCTGCAGGCGCTCGACCACCAGCTGGTCAGCGTTCAGCACGATGCGCTCATAGTCACCCGCATGCCGCGCGTGCACCACGAATGCAGCACCCAGCGCCAGGACCTCCAGACCCGCAAACGGAACGACCAGCCAGGCACCTTGCAAGGCAAACGCCACCGCGATCAGCAACGACACCAGCCCAACCCCAGCAAAACACGCCGCCAGCTGCCGGGGTGCCAGCGCGCAATTGCGCTTGAGCAACCATTGCTGACTTCCCGGCTGGGCAAGGTGAATCCACCGATACGGCATGGAGGGTTGACCGACGCGAATGTTGGACCGGCCAACCCGATCCGACGACAAATCGCAATGCACCATTATACGGATCGCTGGAATGAGATCCAAATCAGACCGAGCAGTTCGGTCGGATACGAACCTTCTTCATGGCCGCGCGTCGCGCTCGAGCATCAATCCGGTGGCCGACGGCGTGACATGAATTCGACCGGCGCCAGGCCGTCGGGCCGACGTTTGCGCGCCGGGCACCAGGCATGGCCCTGGATGATTTCCAGCTCGACCGTGATCAGGCCGTCTGAACCGCGACGGGATTCGAGCGCCATCAGCCAGCCCTGGTAGGCGGCGCGCGAAACCAGCGCCCGGGTCCGCGCTGCCAGCGGGTTGCCGCCGAGCGCCGCGCGGACTTCGGCCAGCAGGTCGACGGCGCTGCGATAGCCGATGCGGATGCGTTCGGCGTCCATGACCGGCTCGGCGAATCCGGCATTGACGAGCGCGTCGCCGATGTCATGCATGTCCGGAAAGGCAACGATCCCTGCTGCGCGGCCGAACAGCTCGCGCAAGGTGTCGACCCCGAATGCGGAGAACATCGCGAGACCACCGGGACGAATGATCCGATGCCACTCGGCGACCACCGCCAGCGGGTCCTCGAACCCATGCCAGGCGAGGTTCGACCAGATCAGGTCGGTACAGTTGCCCGCCAACGGCAGCCGGTGCGTGTCGGCAGCCACGAACAGGGCAGGCGCCGGCGT
>JAYVOV010000437.1:0-5049 GCA_043757735.1 Burkholderiaceae bacterium | reverse complement strand
ACGGATCTTGGGCAGCGTGGACGCGATGAACTGCTGGCCGCCATACCCGGGATTGACCGACATCAGCAGCACGATGTCGAGCTTGTCCATCACGTGATCGAGCCAGGCCAGCGGCGTGGCCGGATTGAATACCAGACCGGCCTTGCAACCGTGCTCGCGGATCAGCGCGAGTGTGCGATCGACGTGATCGGAGGATTCGGGGTGGAAAGTGATGAGATTGGCGCCCGCTTTGGCGAAGTCGGGAATGATGCGGTCGACCGGCCGGACCATCAGGTGGACGTCGATCGGAATGGTGATGTGCGGCCGAATCGCCTGGCAGACCAGGGGCCCGACAGTGAGGTTGGGCACGAAGTGGTTGTCCATCACGTCGAAATGCAGCAGGTCGGCGCCGGCCGCCTGCACAGCGCGAACTTCTTCGCCCAGGCGGGCGAAGTCGGCCGACAACAGACTCGGGGCAATTCGACAGATGCGGGGAACGGGATTCATGTGCGGGGGCCGGCTTCGGACTAAACTGCCATTTTACCGGTGCGCTCGAGATTCTTTGAGGGAGCCACCGACCGAACCGGCGACTGAACACCCATGAACGAGCGCAAGTACCACCTGACAATCGAGGTCCAGCCGCGCTTTCTGGCCGATCAATCAGATCCCGGCAAGGGCCAATACGCCTTCGCCTATACCGTTCGAATCACCAATGCCGGGAGCGTGCCGACACAGTTGATCAGCCGCCATTGGGTGATTACCGATGGCAATGGCAAGGTGGCAGAGGTAAAGGGACTGGGCGTGGTCGGCCATCAGCCCTTGCTCGCCCCTGGACAGACCTTCGAATACACCAGCGGCAGCCAGCTGGCCACACCCGCCGGCACGATGCAGGGAAGCTACTTCTGTGTAGCCGAAGATGGCGAGCGCTTCGAGGCCGCCATTCCGGCGTTTTCCCTGGCCATGCCGCGCACCCTGCATTGAGCGGGCCGCGCTCAGCGCTTGCCCCGCAGGGTCCACCAGATCAACAGCAAGACGACGGCGAGCACGCCGAACGCTTCAAGATAAATGACCCACATCCGCTCGATCTCCGAATCGGCCGATTCTAACGGTCGACACTTGCTGCAGCCCCTGGTGCTGACGCTGTTACTGGCCCTGGGGTTGGCCGGATGCGCGCCGAGCCAAGGACCGGCGTCGCTGAATCAGCCGCCCGCAGTACGGCAGGACTCGTCGTCAGAGCAACCGGACAGACCTGCGTCGAACTTCGCCAGCGACCCACTCGATGGCTTGGAGACCGCCCTCGAAGCGCAATGCACGCTGGCTCGTCCGCCTTTGCCCTGGCCACAGTTGTGCCTGGAGATGCGCAGCGAAAAAGCGGCCCTGCGCGCGTGGCTTGAGCGAAGATTCGAACTGCTGCCGCTGCGCAATGCCGCGGGCGAGGACCGGGGTCTGATCACCGGCTATTTCGAGCCTGAACTGAATGGCAGCCTTACGCGCGAGACGGCGCGACAGGTGCCACTGCTGCTGCGTCCACCGCCCGGTGCACCGGCGCTGCGATTCACCCGCACCCAGATGGAGGCGCAGATTCACGGCACCAGCGAAGTGCTGGCCTGGATCGATGATCCGGTCGAGGCCTATTTTCTGCAGATTCAAGGCTCCGGACGCATCCGCCTGCGTGACGGCTCGGTGATGCGGGTCGGCTTCGCGGGCGACAACGGCCAGCCGTATCGTGCGATCGGGCGGGACCTCATCGAGCGTGGTGTGCTCAGCACCGCCACCTTGAGCGCGCGCGCGATCGCCGACTGGCTGCGCGCCAATCCCGCCGAAGGGCGCGAAGTGATGCAGAACAATCCGCGCTATATCTTCTTCCGTGAAGCGGCCGCTGCGCCGGCCTCCCGCGGGCCGATCGGCTCGCTCGGCGTTGCACTGACCGCGCTGCGCTCGGTCGCGGTCGATCCGCGTGCCATCGCGCTGGGATCACTGCTGTGGCTGGAAGTGGCCGACCCGCGCGGCGGGACGCTGCGTCGACTGGTGGTGGCACAAGACACTGGAGCGGCAATCGTGGGATTGCCGCGAGCAGATCTCTACTGGGGCACCGGCGCGGGGGCCGGCGAAGCGGCGGGCACCATGAAGACTGCCGGCCGGCTCTGGTGGTTGCGGCCCCGCCCTTGAAAGTGCCACCGGCTGGCCGAAGTGCGGTGGCCGACCGCGGCGCAAGTGGCCGGTTTCAGGACCGCGAATTTTCTTCGAGCATTTTTTCAAAGCGCTCGGCCGGCACATAACCCTGAAGGCGCTTGCCATTGCCGAAGAACACCGTCGGCGTGGCCGTGATGGCCAGCTTCTGGGACAACTCTTTCACCTTGGCCAGCACGTTGTCGCAGGTGCCTGCATTGCCCGGCACCTTGCCCGCGACCAACATGTCGTTCCAGGCGGCGACCTTGTCTGCCGCGCACAAGGCCTTGCGCGCCTTGGTCTCGGAGTCCGGCGCCAAGATGGCCACCGGGAAGGTGTAGATAGTGACATCCTTGAGCGTGAGGAGATCCTTGCGCATGGTGCGGCAATAGCCGCAGTTGGCGTCCTCGAAAACAGCGACTACCCGCTTGCCGGTGCCGATGACCTGTTTGAGGGCAAGGTTCAGGGGTAAGTCTTTGAAATTGATGGCGAGCATTTCGTCGGTACGTTCGCGAGTGAGATTACGGCCAGTTTTCAGCTCGATCAGGGCGCCCTCGACGAACGCGTATTGACCTTTTTCATCGACATAGAGGAGATCGCTGCCCAGGCGCACCTCCCAGATGCCGCCCATCGGGGTGCGCCGGACGTCCTCGACCTTGTACCGGCCCTTCAACCAGCCTTCGACGGCGGACTTGACCGCGGCCGCGCCGTCGCCGGCTGCCTGCGCGTTTGCCTTTGGCGCGGGGCCGACGAGGGCCAGTACGAGCGTCAGCACAAGGGCCAGCGCCAGAAACGGCCTGGCTGCATAAGAAACACCGAGCAGGCGTTGGATGGTCGACATGAGGGAACCTCGAAGCAATTCAGGGATCTGCTGTTCTGGGAATCAGGATACCGCGTGCCGGATCAGGCGGCGGCGCATCCAGCCGATGCCCGCCACCGCCTGCCAGCCGAGATCACGGGCTGCGGCGAATGGACGCAGCAGGGCCGGCAAGGCGGGCTCGGTATCGGGAGAAAAAAGACGCTGCAGACCATCGGTTGCCCACTTCATGGCCAGCACCGGTTCGCGACGGGCGCGCTCGAAGCGCCGCAGCAGGAGGCGGTCGCCGAGATCGCGATAGGGTTCGCGGCCGCGGATTACCGAGAGAAATTCGGCCACGTCGCCGAAGCCCAGGTTCATGCCCTGGCCAGCCAGCGGATGCAGGGCATGCGCGGCATCGCCCAGGAGCACCAGCCGCCGCGCCGCCATTCGCTCGGCGAGGATCAGGCGCAACGGAAACGAGCGGGTCTCGCCCAGGGCTTGCAGGTCACCCAGCAGGTGCTGCGAAAGTGCACCAACCCGCTGCGCGAGGCTCGATGGCGGCAGGCTCAGCAGAGATTCAGCCAGCGGCCGCGGCGCCGACCAGACGATGCTGCAGCGCTCGCCGGGCAACGGCAGCAAGGCCAGGATGCCGTGATCGCCGAACCATTGATAAGCACAGCCCAGGTGGCCGCGGGTGATCGCGAAGTTAGCCACGATGGCCCACTGCGGGTATTCGTGCTCGCTCGCCACCACACCCAGCAGGCCACGCAGGGGCGAGCGCGCGCCATCGGCAGCGACCAGCAGCCGCGCCTGCAGACGCGAGCCGTCGTTCAGGGTGACCGAGGCAAAGGCGTCCGAGGTGCTGGCCGAGACGACCGGGTGATCGAAGATCTGCACGCCGGTGAAAGCGAGAGCACGCTGGAGCGCCTGCATGAGGTTGCGGTTTTCAAGGATGCTGGCGAGGGATTCCACGCCAGCCTCTTCGGCGCAAAAATGCAACTCCGGCGCGTCGGTCCGGGCGTGCGGGTAGATGCGCATGTCGCGCACCGGTGCCACCCGCGAAGCATCGAGCGCCTGCCAGACACGCAAACCCTCGAGCAGCGTGCGGCTGGCCGGTGAAATAGCGTAGATCCGTTCGTCCCATTCGCCCGGCGGGGCTGCGGCGGGCGGACCGACCAGTGCGACACGCAATCCGGCCTGGATGAGGCCGAGCGCACAAGCACTGCCGATGGCGCCTCGCCCGACAACGATGACATCGTGGACGGACGGCGCAACAGCGGCGGCACCCAGGGAAGCTCCGAAAGACATGCGCCAATTATAAGCGTGGGGCACACTGGGAGCGAAGAGACCCCATGAGCCAACTCGACCGACTGACCCGCATCCACTCGCTGCTCGAGAGCCGCACGGTGGTGCCACGGAACACCCTGCTCTCCGAACTCGAGATTTCGTGGGCCACACTCAAACGCGATCTGGTGTTCCTGCGCGACCGGATGAACATGCCGGTAGCCTTCGATCGCGACCTTGGCGGCTACCGTCTAGATGTCGCCGCCAACGGGCCCCAATATGGTCTGCCTGGCCTGTGGTTCAACGCCCAGGAGATCGTGGCGCTGCTCACCATGCATCGTCTGCTGGAAGATCTCGACAGCGGCGGCCTGCTCGCGCCGCACGTCGAACCGCTGATGGACCGCCTGCGAGTCATGCTGGGCGCATCTCAGGCAAGCGCCGAAGAAGTGATGCGGCGGGTCAAGGTGATCACCGCGCACAACCGACCGGTGGCCCCGAAGTGGTTCGAGGTGCTGGGCAGCGCACTGGTCCAGCGCCAGCGCGCTGAAATCGACTACTTCACCCGCTCGCGCAACGAGCACGGCCGGCGCGAAATCTCACCGCAGCGGATGGTTCACTATCGCAACGCCTGGTATCTGGAGGCTTGGTGCCACCGCAGCGGCGCCTTGCGGGTTTTTTCGATGGATGCCATCGAAAGCGCCCGCCTGCTCGAGCGACGCGCCCGGCAAGTGGCCCCTGCGAAACTGGACCGCGAGCTCGGCGAGGGCTACGGCATCTACCGCGGCAAGCCCTCCGACTGGGCGGTGTTGCGTTTCAGC
>JAYVOV010000436.1:0-5067 GCA_043757735.1 Burkholderiaceae bacterium | reverse complement strand
ACTGCTCGACGATGCTGGCCGATTTCGGTGCCCATGTGATCAAGCTCGAAACACCGGTCACTGGCGACATCGCGCGCGCCTGGGGCTCCCCCCTGCCGGGCGGCGAGAACTCTTATTTTGTGGGCTTGCACCGCAACAAGCACGGGATCGCCATCGATCTCAAGCACCCCGAGGGCAAGGAACTGTTCTTTAAACTGATCGAGAAAGCCGATGTGGTGCTCGAGAACTTTCGCCCCGGCACGCTAGAAAAACTCGGCCTGAACTACGAAAAGGCCAAGGAACGCAACAAAGAGATCATCTACTGCTCGGTCTCGGGCTTTGGCCAGGATGGCCCCTATCGCGAACGCGCGGCCCTCGATCTGATTCTGCAGGCTGAGAGCGGCATGATCAGCGTGACCGGCGAAGAAGGCGGCAGTGGTGTGCGCTGTGGCACATCCATCGCCGATCTGACTGCCGGCATGTACGCGGGGTTCGGTATTTTGCTGGCCTTGCGGGTAAAAGAAAAAACCGGCGAGGGCCAAAGCATCGACGTGTCGATGCTGGAGGGCCAGATGTCGCTGCTCAACGTGATGATCAGCGGCTATCTTGCCGACCGCGAGCTGCCCAAGCCCATGGGCACTGCATACAAAGCGCTGCTGCCCTATCAGACGTTTCGCACCCAGACCCGTGACCTGGCCCTGGCGGTGGGCAGTGAAAAGCTCTGGAAGATATTCTGTCCGGTGATCGGCCGGCCCGACCTCACCGACGACCCGCGTTTCAAGAACAACCAGCTGCGCGCGCAGAATCGCAGCGGCCTGATCGACATCCTGCAGCAGGTGTTCCTGACCCGCAGCTTCGAGGCCTGGGAGATAGTCCTGGTCGAGGCTGGTGTGCCGGTCGGCGCGATCAACAACATCGATCAGCTGATCGCGCACCCCCAGGTCAAGGCGCGCGGCGCTATCGTCGACATGGATCATCCGCGTGCGGGTCCGGTCCAGGTGGTCGGCGTGCCGGTGCGCCTGTCCAAAACACCCGGAGCAGTCCGTTCACCGTCGCCCAGACTGGGCGAACACACCGAAGAAACACTGCGCACGGTGCTTGGTCTGTCGGACGTCGAGATCGATCGTCTGGTGAAGGCGCGCGTCGCGCACACGGCCAGCAAGTGACACCACGCTGACGCAATAGATTTGACCCGAACGGCGAGGCGGCCTGGAATCCGCCCCGCCGTCCATTCAAGGAAATGTTCGAATAGGGCCTCAGGGCAAGACCAGTTCGGCGAACTCGACGGCCTGCCGCTCTGCGAGGATCTCGGTCAACGGCATCTGCGGGCGCATTCCTTGAGCTCAGTTCTTCCCACATCGCCAGCGAGCCCACCCGGCGGCCCCAAGACGGGCGACTTCGCTGCGATGAAGGCCTTGATCATCGACGACAGCAGCATGTCGCGATTGACGCTTTCCAGCGTCCTGCGCGACATCGGTATCGGCAAGATCAAGACAGTGCCGGGCACGCATCAGGCGCGGAGCCATCTGCAGTCCAACTCATACGACGTGATCCTGTGCGAATACCACTTCTCCGGCCCGGAGAGTGGCCAGGACCTGCTCGATGAAATCCGGGTCACCCGGATGGTTCCGTTCGAGACTGTTTTTCTCATGGTGACCGGCGAGGCTACCTACGAACGGGTCGCCGAAGTGGTGGAAAACGCGCCGGACGACTACCTGCTCAAGCCTTTCAAGCCGTCGGCACTCGAAGAACGGCTGCAAAAGGCGCTGACCAAGAAAAGAGCGCTGTCACCCATATATCGATTGATGGAAGGCAAGAATTTTGAAGGCGCGCTGAACCACTGCAACGAGATGGTGCGCGAGCTCAACGTGTATTGGCTCGATGCGGCACGCATCGGCGCCGAACTTTGCCTGTACCTGAAGAAACCCACGCAGGCCCAGCAGTTCTACGACCTGGTGCTCAAGGCCAAGGCCCTGCCCTGGGCCAAACTGGGTATTGCGCAGCTGGCTTATGCCAGCAATGACGCGGCAAAGGCGCGCGGCACCCTGGAGTCCCTGGTTTCCGACGCCAGCATATATGCCGATGCATATGACATGCTGGCCCGCATCTACTTCGAAGAAGGCTCGCTCGGCAAGGCCCTCGACACCTTGCGCCGCGGCGTCGACGCGACGCCAGCCAACCTCCTTCGTCTGCAGAAACTGGGCTCGCTGGCCTACTTCGTCGGTGATGCCGCCGAGGCCGAAGCAAACCTCAGCAAGGCCTTTCGGCTTGGGTTCGGGTCGCGTGCCTTCGACCTCCTGAGCGTGGTGCAATTGGCCCTGCTGGCTCAGGCCCGCGGCGCCACCAGCAAGGACATCGAGCGTTACTGTCTGGCGCTGGAAAATGCCCAGGCCAAGGCGCCAGACGACTTCCGGCTTATGACAATGACCCGGATTGCCCAGACTTGCGTCAGCATGGCGCGCAAGAACACGGCGGAGGTGGTGGAGCGAGTCAAATCGATGGCGTCTTGGCTGAACAAACCAGCGTTCGACTTCGAGTGCGCCTGCAATTTTCTCTCGCTGCTAGGCCGGGTCGGTTCGCAGGAGATTCGGCTGCCTGAAGCCGAACAATGGGTTCGCCGCATCGCACGGCGTCACTGCACCTCCAAAACCGCGGCGGATCTGCTGTGCGCCGTGCTGAACGGATTGAAGGAACTCACCGAGGTTATCGAAAAGGAACAGGCGCAGATCACCTTCGAGGCCAACGACGCAATGTCGCGCCTGCTCAAGGGCGATGCGGACGGCACGGCGCGACTGCTCACTCAGCTTGCCCTGGAGTCCTTGAACGCCCGCCTGTTCGGCCTGGCCGAGAGCCTTGCTGTGAAACACCACGATCGCCTAAACGAGCAGTCGCGAGCACTCATCGCGCAAGCGCAGGAAATGCGCAAGGAGTACTGCTCCAGCGGCACCCAGGTGTCACTGGCTCGCCTGACAGACAGCGGCCGACCAGGCAGGAATCTGCCCCTGCCCTGACGCAAGGGCGCGGCCGGGCCACATGTTCGCGCCCGAACCGGGCACAATCCCCTGCCGTAATTCCAACGGAGCCGAATCTTGAAAAAAATGCTCACCACCTTGGCCGCGACACTCGCACTGGTCTTCACTGCTCATGCGCCCGCTTCGGCGCAGGATAAATTCCCGACCAAACCGATCCGTCTGGTGGTCGGTTTCGCGCCGGGCGGCCCTACGGATGTGATTGCCCGACTGCTCGCCGCGGAGATGTCAGTGACGCTGGGCCAATCCGTCGTGGTCGAAAACAAGGCAGGTGCCAGCTCTATGATCGCAACCCGCGAGGTGCGAAATGCAGCCCCCGACGGCTACACACTGCTGTTCTCGTCGCTGGGCCTGAATGTGAATCCGATCCTGCTCGGCGCCGAGTCTGGCTATAACCCCAAGACAGATTTTGCACCAATCTCAAACGCCGCGACGCTGCCGCTGCTGGTGGTCAACGCACACGAGTCGCCGGTCAAAACGATGCCAGAACTCATCAAACTGGCCCGCAGCAAACCCCAGGCAGTTACCTACGGCTCGTCGGGCAGCGGCGGCTCCGGTCATCTCGCCAGTGAACTGCTGGGCACGATGGCCGGTGCCAGACTGCTGCACGTGCCATTCAAGGGCAACGGTCCGGCGCTGCTCGAAGTCATGGCTGGGCGCGTGGACTTCATGTTCTATCCGGTCATCGGCATCGCCGAAAACGTCGCCGCCAGGCGATTGAAGATCCTTGCGGTCGGCACCGTCAGACGCCTGCCGCAGTTTCCAGATGCGCCGACCCTGTCCGAGGCCGGTTTTCCCGGCTTCGAGGAGACCGCTCCCTGGGTCGGCATGCTGGCACCTGCGCGAACCCCGCAAGCAGTGGTGGCGCGCCTGAACGAGGCTATGGTCAAGGCGCTCGGCAAGCCCGAGGTCCGGGTCCGCATGGACCGACTCGGCGCAATCGTCATCGGCGATTCGCCGGCAGAATTTGCTGAGTTCCTCAAGCGCGATTACACGCGGTGGGAGGATGTGATCAAGGCGGCTGGCGTAAAGGCCGAGTAGTCGCCCTCATGCCCGTCAGCAAGCGCCGGCCCGCCGACTACGTCGGGCTGGATTTCGGTACCTCCAACTGTCTGATCGCCCTGTGGCGCGACGCTGCGCCAGACCTCGTTTGTCTCGAGCCAGGTGAAACCACCCTGCCCTCGCTGGTCTACGTGCCGCGCAAAATGGCGCCGATTCCGCAGCCCAGCAGCGCCTGGATCGCGCAGTCGATGGCTGCCACGCGGTCCAGACCTCGCGCGAGTGCGGGTGCCGGTGCGGGTGCCGCCGATGCCGACGAGGCACTCGAGAAGCGCGTCAGAGGGCAGTTCGCCCGCGACGCGGCCGATCAGGCACTCGAAACGATGCTCAAGCAGTCCCTGCAAGACGCGATCGCGCTCGACGCCCGTCCGCAATTCGGCAGGCAGGCGCTGCGCAGCAGCCTCGAAGACCCGGAAGGTTTTTTCTTCCGCTCGCCCAAATCGTTTCTCGCTGCCGACATCGATGCGGTCTATCGCGCCCGTTTCGAGCGGATCGTTGAGTTGATGCTGACCCACCTGCGCGACATGGCCAGCTTGGCGAACGGCCAGCAAGTCACCCGCGCCTGCATCGGGCGACCGGTGCATTTCGGCGGCGGGTCACCGGCGGATCAGTCGCGGGGCGACCAGCGGGCAGTGGTCCTGCTGGAGGCGGCTGCCCGCAAAGCGGGCTTTGAAGAGATTGCCTTTGAATTCGAGCCCGTCGCCGCCGCGCTCGACTTCGAACGCCAGCTCGAGCGCGACCGGCTGGTGCTGATCGTCGATGTCGGCGGCGGCACCACCGACTGCACCTTCGCCCGACTCGGACCCGAGCGCATGCGGCTGGCCAGCCGCGCGGCCGATATCCTTGCCGCCAGCGGCGATCGGCTGGGCGGCAACGATGTCGACACCGCGCTGAGCTTTACCGGCCTGATGCCTGCCATGGGCCGCGGCGACAGCGAACTGTCCGGCCTGCCGGTGCCGATCACTCCCTTCGCCGACGCCGCCGAAGTCTTCAACCTGCC
>JAYVOV010000435.1:0-5097 GCA_043757735.1 Burkholderiaceae bacterium | reverse complement strand
GGGCTATCCCGAGTAGCTGCCGGCGCTTGCAGCCACCGAACAGGAGCACTGGATAGCAATCGAGTGCTGGCTGGCTTTCGTGGCCGCGTCAGCGGTGCGGCTGTCTGGGGCAGGACCACCGCCAGGCTCATGTCCGAAAAGACGGGTCGCGACGGTCGAGAAAGCGCAGCATTGCCGGCCACTCCATGACGCCAAAGGGGCGTCGGGTGGTGGGCTGATACAGGTGCGCAGTGCGTTCGACGACTTCCTGCGAGGGCATCACCAGATCGCGATTGCAGCACAAGGCCTTGACTTGCGCGCGACAGGCCATTTCGAGCCAGTACATCGTGTTGAACGCCTGCGCGATGTCGGGTCCGGCACTCAGCAGGCCGTGGTTGCGCAGGATCATCGCATCGTGATGGCCGAGGTCGCGGATCAGGCGCTGGCGTTCGTCCAGGTCGATCGCCACGCTTTCGTAGTCGTGATAGCCCAGGTGGCCGGCGAAGCGCATCGCGGTCTGGGTGAGCGGCAGCAGGCCGCAGGCCAATGCCGAGACCGCCATGCCCGCTTCAGAATGGGTGTGGATCACGCAGGCGACATCCGGGCGCGCGCCATGGACCGCGCCGTGGATCACATAGCCGGCCTGGTTGATGTCGAAGCTGGGATCAGGATTGAACAACACCTTGCCGTCGAGATCGATCGTCACCAGCGAAGACGCGGTGATCTCTTCGTACATCAGGCCATAGGGGTTGATCAGCAGACGATGGCCGTCTCCCGGCACCCGCGCGGTGATGTGGTTGTAGACGAGGTCGCTCATGCCGAACAGCGGCATCAGGCGGTAACAGGCGGCGAGATCGACGCGGGTGTTCCATTCGGCCTGGGACACCATGTCGCGGACCTTGGCGGGTGCATTCATCACGTTTCCAATGGGCGGTTGTCAGGTTCAAGGAGGGCCCTGCACTGGGACCAGGGCTGACGATCTCAGTCGATTTTTGCGCCGGACTCGCGAACCAGCTTGCCCCACTTCAGGAACTCGCTGCGGATGTGCGCGGCGAATTCCTCCGGCGAACTTTTCAGAATCTCGGTGCCGGCGTCGGCGAGTCTTTTGCGGGTTTCCGGCTCGTCGAGAATCTGACTGAGTTCACGATGCAGTTTGTCGACGATCGCTCGCGGCGTGCCGGCCGGCGCCAGCAACCCCAGCCACGCGCCGGCATCGAAGCCCGGCACGCCTTGCTCGCTGATCGTAGGGATATTCGGCGCAAAGCCCGAGCGGTTCAGACTGCTCACCGCGATCGCCTTCAAGCGGCCTGCCTTCACATGCGGCAGCAGCGAGGTGACGGTATCGAATGTCATGTCGACTTGACCGCCGATCACATCGGTCTGCGACTGCGCGCTGCCCTTGTAAGGGATGTGATTGAAACGGGTCTCGGTGCGCTGGGCAAGCATGGTCATCAGCAGGTGACTGGTGGTGCCGTTACCGATGGACGCAAATGAGATCTGCCCAGGATTGGCGCGCGCTTTCGCGACCAGTTCCGGCACGGTATTCACGCCCAAGTCAGGACGCACCACCAGGATGTAGGAGAGCCAGCTGGTGAGTCCGATCGGTGCGAAATCTTTTTGCGGATCGTAGCTGAGCTTCGCGTACAGGTTCGGGTTGATCGCCAGCGGCGCGGGGGCGCTCATCAGCAAGGTGTAGCCGTCCGGCACCGCCTTGGCCGCGGCCCCCGCGCCCAGACTGCCGCCCTGGCCAGGCTTGTTGTCGATCACGAACGGCTTTTTCAGGCGCACGGCGAGACGCTCGGCCAGAATTCGGGTCACGACATCGGTGGCGGTGCCGGGCGGAAAACCCACGATGATGGTCACATTGCGCATCGGGTAGTCACTGGCCTCGGTCTGCGCATGACCAAGGGGGCATGCCAGTGCGGCTATGCCGGCCAGGGTGAACCCGGTCATGAAACGTTTGGTGCGGCTGCTGCGCGGTGGCGTGCGAATCATGAAAGTACCTTCTGGTTCAATGTTGTCGGTCGGTGCGATACGTTTTCACCCGGGCTCACTCCGCATTGCCGACAGGCGCGACGCTATCATGCTCACCATGAACATACCCGATCCACTGCCAGATCAATCCTGCGCCGAAGCGGCGCCCCTGCCGCTGGCCGGCGTGCGGGTCGTCGAATTCACGCACATGGTGATGGGTCCCACCTGCGGCATGATCCTGGCTGATCTCGGCGCCGAGGTCATCAAGGTGGAGCCGCTGGCCGGCGACAATACCCGCCGGCTGCTGGGTTCGGGCGCCGGATTTTTTTCCATGTTCAATCGCAATAAGAAGAGTCTCGCGGTTGACGTCAAAGACCCGCGCGGGCGCGAGATCGCGCTGCGCCTCGCCGCGGGGGCCGATGTGTTCAGCGAGAACTTCAAGGGCGGCGTGATGGACAAGCTGGGTCTTGGCTATCCGGCGCTGATCAAGCTCAATCCGCGGCTGATCTACGTCTCGCTCAAGGGCTTTCTGCCCGGCCCCTACGAGCACCGAACGGCGCTCGACGAAGTCGTGCAGATGATGGGTGGTCTGGCCTACATGACCGGGCCGCAGGGCCGCCCACTGCGCGCGGGCACCAGCGTCAATGACATCATGGGGGGCATGTTCGGCGCCATCGGCGTGCTGGCAGCGCTGCGCCAGCGCGAGACCACCGGGGTCGGGCAGGCGGTGCAGAGTGCGCTGTTCGAGAACAACGTGTTTCTGGTCGCACAGCACATGATGCAGTTCGCGATCACCGGCAAGGCCGCGGCGCCCATGCCGAGCCGGCTGTCGGCATGGGCGGTCTATGACGTGTTCACGGTCAAGGGCGACGAGCAGGTCTTCCTTGCCGCAGTCAGCGACACCCAGTGGTCGCTGCTGTGCGCGGAGTTCGGCTTCGGCGCGCTGCTGGCAGATCCAAGGCTGGTCACCAACAATGATCGGGTGCGGGCGCGCGATTGGCTGATCCCCGAGTTGCGGGCGCACTTCGCGGCGTTCAGCGCGAACGAGCTGATGACTCGCTTCGAGTGTGTCGGGCTGCCGTATGCGCCCATTACTCGGCCTGACGAACTCTTCGAAGATCCGCATCTACTGGCCACCGGCGGGCTGGCGCCGGTCACGCTGCCGGCAGATGCCAGCGGGGCAGGGCGGGTGATCGAGACACGCACCGCGCTGCTGCCGCTCACCCTGGGCGGCGCGCGCCCGGGTGTGCGAAGTCCGCCGCCGGCGCTGGGCGCCGATACGCGCGATCTGCTCCATGATCTGGGATACCAGGACGATCAGATCGAGGCGCTGCTCGCGGCCAAGGTGATCTCGGCCGTCTGAGGCTTGCCCATCCGGGTCGACAGCGGGCGCTTGGCGGCAATGGTCGGGGCGATCTCCATCGCAATGGTAGCGTCGCACGATGGCGCAAAATGTCGAACGAACGGCCGATCGTGCCTGCCGTCTTATCGGTCTTTTCCGTCGCTCCATTGACGGAGCGAAAACCGTCCATCCACAAAGGAGTGAAAACGATGAACAAAGATCTCTTCGACAAAGGCCTGAAGGTGCGGCGCGAAGTACTGGGGGCCGATTATGTCGACAAATCGATCGCCAGCGCGGACGACTTCAATCGCCCGATGCAGGAGCTCGTCACCGAGTACTGCTGGGGTGAGATCTGGAACCGCCCGGGGCTCGACCGCAAGACCCGCAGCATCATCAATCTGTCGATGCTCACCGCCTTGAACCGGCCGCATGAGATCAAGCTCCATGTGCTGGGCGCGATCAACAACGGACTCACCAAGGCTGAAATCTCCGAGGTGTTCCTGCAGGCCGCCATCTACTGCGGCGTGCCTGCCGCTATCGACAGCTTCCGGGTGGCACGCGAAGTCTTCAAAGAGCAGGGGATCTGATGGACAAGCCGATCGGCTTTATTGGCATCGGCCAGATGGGCCGCCCCATGGTCGAGCGGCTCGCCGGGGCCGGGCGTCAGGTGCTGGTCTATGACCGTCGGCCCGAGGCGCTGGTGCCGCTGAGCGCGGTTTCCGGCGTGACGGCCGCTGCCTCGTTGG
Organism: Burkholderiaceae bacterium; assembly: GCA_043757735.1. Taxonomy (GTDB): domain Bacteria; phylum Pseudomonadota; class Gammaproteobacteria; order Burkholderiales; family Burkholderiaceae_E; genus Quisquiliibacterium. The sequence goes on along the minus strand of JAYVOV010000435.1, from coordinate 1,056 downwards.
GCCGCGTCGCACAGGCCTGCGGGGCCATCATCCTGATGCTGCCCGACAGCCCCATCGTCGACTCGCTGCTGTGGGCCGATGGTTTTGCCGGCCTGCTTGCCAGCGGAACCCTGCTGATCGACATGGGTTCGTCGAACCCGAATGCCACCCGCAGCAACCAGGCAAGGCTTGCGCAAGCGGGCGTCGCGCTGGTCGATGCCCCGGTCTCTGGTGGTGTGCGCCGTGCGGTCGATGGTTCGCTGGCCATCATGGTCGGTGGCGCCGGCGCCGACGTCGAGCGGGCGCTGCCGCTGCTGCAGCCGATGGGCAAAAGCATCGTGCCGGTGGGGCCGCCGGGCGCGGGTCACGCGGTCAAAGCCTTGAACAATTTTGTTTCCGCAGCAGGTCTGGTTGCTACCTGCGAGGCGCTGGTCGCTGCCGAAAAATTCGGCATTGACCCGGCGCTGGCCAATCGGGTGTTCAACGTTTCGACGGGCCGCAACAACACGACCGACGTGAAGGTCGAGCAGTTCATGCTGTCGGGCCGCTTCGACTCCGGTTTTGCGGCGGCGCTGATGCGCAAGGATCTCGACACCGCCCATGCGCTGATGCAGTCGCTGCACAGCGAGCGCGCGCTGATGGCGGCCTGTGCGCAGATGTGGCAGCAGGCCGAGGCCACCCTGCCCAAGGGGGCTGACCACACCGCCATGTTCACTTTCGTGAAACAGAGCGCCGAGCGCGACTGACGCAGCGCCTGGCGCACTGACGCGCGCGGTGGGCGTGCCGGTGTGGCATTGCCGCAAGGGGTACGACGGCCCCGGCGGCAGTCGCTTCTCTGCGCAGAGCGACGTTGGCCGCATGGCCGAGCATTGCCGGGAGCATGCCAGCGACGATCCGATGTGTGCCCTGCGCGACCCGCGGGCCGGCGTCGGCGGCAGCCCGCGGGGAGATCGCTTCGAATTGCGCCCGGACGCGCCCGGACGCGCCGATGCCGCTGCGCACGGCCGATCCTCGGGTGCGTGCGGCCGTGCTGCTGGCGCCGCTCACGGTTCCGTTGGTCCCCGCGTCGATCGATGC
>JAYVOV010000434.1:0-5101 GCA_043757735.1 Burkholderiaceae bacterium | reverse complement strand
TGGTGGAACTCGATGCCGTTGGGCAGGAACAGTTTATCGGCGATCGTTTTAACTTCCCGCTTGCCGTCCTTGTCCTGCACCGCGTAGATCTTGCCGGCGACGAAAAGGGAGCTGACGAACACAGTGCCTTTGTCTCCCTGGCGCATGCCGCGAGCATCCAGCAGGCCGCTTACCCAGACCTCGGCTTTGAATCCCGGCGGGAGTTTTATTTTCCGGATCGGCAGTTTGTCGGCCGCCGTGGGGATCGGATAAGCCGGCACCGGGGCCATCTGCTTGCCAGGACCGCTCTTGGGCATGCCGATCGCCCAGAACGGTACCTCTTCTGCCGGCTTCGCTGCTTCCTGCGCCCAAGCGCTGGCCGCAGCCAGTGTGATGCTCGCGATCAGCAGGACTTTCGTCCGGGTTCAAACGCGGATCAGTACATGAAGATCGGGTTGATGATCGCCTGAACCGCACCAGTGATGCGCGACGGGCCCAGCGTGAACAGGCCTTCGTAGACCTTGTCCTTGACGGCTTCTTCGGCGTTCACGTTCTCGAGGATGTGCGTGCCGTTCTCGGCGAGCAGGATCTGGTGCACATGGAAGACATTGCTTGCGACCTCGAAGGGAAGGACTTCCAGACCCCATGTGTCGGCGCCCACGGCCGCGACGTTGAGCGACGTGAGGTAACGTGCGCCCTCGACGCCCAGACCGGGCTCAGCGGCGCCGTAGCGCTTGTCGTCCTGGCCGATCAGCTTGGTCCAGCCGGTGTAGAAGATGACCACGTCGCCCTTGCCGATGGGCTTGATGCCCTGGCGTGCAATGGCGGCGTCGATTTCCTTGCGGTTGAATGCAGTGCCTTCAGGAACCGGGTCTTTGCCCATGAGGCCGACCATGTCGAGGATGACGCCGCGCGTGGCAATGGCCGGCACGTTTTCAATACCCAGCTTCTTCAAGCCGCCGGCAGTCACGAAATCGGCTGCCTTGTTGCAGTTGTAGTAGACGTTGGCGGTGCCGATGTGGCCCAGTCCGTCGAGCTGCGAGCCGATGCCCACCCAGCCCATGATGATGTCGTCGTTGTAGTTGGTCTTGGTGGCGCCCAGCGACGCGCCGTTTTCCTGGCCAGGCGACAGGACTGTCAGCGAAAACGTGCGTGGCGGGTAGGCCGGCGTCTTGCTGTTGGTCTCGATGCCCATGCGGATCGACTTGCCCTTCTTGACCAGCTTGCTGGCCTCCAGGAGGTTGGTCGAGGTGATGTTGTTCAGTGCGCCGATCTGGTCGTCTGCGCCCCACTTTGACGGCGTGCAGCCGGCTGTTTGCGCCTGCACGGGTGCGGCAATGGCCAGAGCAATGGCGGACAGGACGGGGGCGATGCGGCTTAGCTTCATGGGGTTTTTTCCTCGGGATTCGGGACCGGTGTTGTGTGGTGATGTCGTGAATGCCGGTCCTCTGGATGGAACCATGCGACATTGTGGCCGCGCTGGCAAGTTGCGGCACAACATTCGGTATTAAATCCGCAACGCCTTTAGGGTTTTCGATTCAGGCGCCGCGCAGAGTGTGACCGTCGTCGAACAGACGAACTGAACCGTCAGCGCGCTGACAATCGGTGCGCCTGCTCGATTGCCGCCAGCAGGCTGCGCGGATCGGCCAGGCCGGCGCCCTGTTCGCCCGCTTGCCCGGCGATGTCGAACGCGGTGCCGTGATCGGGACTGGTCCGTACGAAAGGCAGGCCGAGGGTGATGTTCACGCCTTCGTCGAGGCCCAGGTACTTCACCGGGATCAGGCCCTGGTCATGGTACATCGCGATCACGACATCGAACTCGCGAAAGCCGCGTGCCCGCATGAAGACGGTATCTGGCGCAAAAGGTCCGCGGGCGTCGATCCCCTGAGCGCGTGCGGTCGCGATGACAGGGGCGAGGAGGTCGATCTCTTCGCGGCCGAACAGGCCGCCTTCGCCGGCGTGCGGGTTCACGCCGGCCACCGCGATCCGGGGCGCGGCGATGCCCATGCCGACCAGCGAGCGATGGGTGATCTGGAGGGTCTCGAGAACGGCCGCGGGTGTGAGCGCGTCGAGTGCCTGACGCAGCGCGATGTGGATCGTGACCAGCACGGTGCGCAGTTCGTTGTTGGCCAGCATCATCCGCACCGGCACGTCGCCGGCCAGATGGGCGAGCAGTTCGGTGTGGCCGGGCCAATGATGGCCGGCGAGGTGCAGCGCCTCCTTGGCGAGCGGGGCGGTGACGATCGCGCGCACTTCGCCGCGCAGGGCGAGTTCGGCGGCCCTGCAGACATAGCGGTACGCGGCGTCGCCGCCGCGGGCATCGAGCTGGCCCTGGGGCAGCTCGACCGGCAGGGTGGTTGTTGTTATGACCGGCACAAAGGCGCTGAATCCGCTCAGCCCGCTCAGCCCGTCGGGCAGTGCGGGTTCGCCGAACGGGGCGCGGGCGGCCAGCGCGGCGTGTGTTGCGATCGGCTCGATGCTCAGTCCGATTCGGAGCCGCTCGGCTTCGCGGCGCAGCAGGCCGACATCGCCGATCACCACGCAGGGCGCGGGCAGGCCGCCGGCGAAGGCCTTCAGGATTATTTCCGGGCCGATGCCGCAGGGGTCGCCCAAGGTGATCGCGATCGGGCGTTGGCGGGCGTTTTGCATCAACGGGCCGCCGCGTCGAGCATCACGCGCAGCAGAACATTGGCGCCCGCGGCGAGATCGGCTGGTTTGGCGTTTTCGAGCTCGTTGTGGCTGATCCCGCCTTCGCAGGGCACGAAGATCATGGCGCTCGGGCAGGTCCGTGCGACATATACCGCGTCGTGGCCGGCGCCGCTGGCCAGCCGGCGGACCGAGTGGCCGAGCTGCGCGGCATGGCGCTCGATGCCTTCGACCAGTTCTCGGTCGAAGGCGCAGGGCGGGAAATAGACCACTTCCCGGAGATCGATTTCTACCCGTTCTTCGGCGGCAATGCGTGCTATTTCTGTGCGCAGTCGCGCGGCCATTGCATCGAGGGTTTCATCGCGCGCATTGCGCAGATCGACCGTGAACTCGACCCGACCCGGGATGACGTTGCGCGAGTTCGGGTGGACGAACATCTGGCCGACGGTGCCGCGTGCGTAGTCGGGCGCATCGGCCGCGATGACACGGACAAGCTGCACGACCCGCGCCGCCGCCAGCAGAGCGTCTCGGCGCATCGGCAAGGGGGTGGGCCCGGCGTGGGCGTCCTGGCCGTGGATCACCGCGTCGAACCAGCGCTGGCCGAGCGCGCCTTCTACCGCGCCGATGGTGATGGCTTCGGCTTCCAGCACCGGGCCCTGTTCGATGTGCGGCTCGAAATAAGCGGCGAAGCGTGGGGCTGTGTCCCGGCCGGCGTAGCCGATGTCGGCGAGCGCGCGGGCCACGGTGATGCCGTCGCGATCGGCCTGTGCCAGACAGTGCTCCAGGGTGAAAGCGCCGGCATACACGCCGGAGCCCATCATGACGGGCGTGTAGCGCGTGCCTTCCTCATTGGTCCATATCGCCACGCAGAGCGGGCGCGCCGTCTTGATGCCCGCGTCGTTCAGTGCGCGAATGACCTCAACCCCTGCAAGCACGCCGTAGTTGCCGTCGAAGCGCCCGCCGGTGGGCTGGGTGTCGACGTGGCTGCCGACCGCGACCGGCAGCCGTGCGGAGTCTGGGCTCGGGCGTGCCTGCGAGCCCAGACCGTCGAGGCCGTTGCCCCGGCTGCCGGCGCGGATTGCGAACACATTGCCGATGGCATCGATGCGGATTTCGCAGCCCGCCTCGCGCAGCCAGCCGACGACGAGATCGCGGCCCTGGCGATCGAGATCGGAGAGGGCGAGACGGCAGACACCGCCTTTGGGGGTGGCGCCCAGGCGGGCCAGGGCCATCAGGCTGTCCCACAGCCGCTGGGGATCGATGGCGGGCAACGGGGCGCTGGCGGGCAACGGGGCGATGTTGGGCAATGGGGCGATGTTGGGCAATGGGGACATGGGGCGGCTCTGTACAGCAATGGCGGGTGTCAGGGCGCGGACAGGATGACGGCTCGGCCGGGGCCTCAGGGCAGCGTCAGGCGGCCTTGGGCAGGCTGTGTTGGGCCCGGCTGCCTTGGGGGTTGGCTGGGCGGACGGCCTGGGCGGCCTGGGCGGGCCGGCGTGGCGCCCAGCGCGTCGGAGAGCTGCTGTGCGAGCAGGCGCACCGAGGCCACGAGTTCGTTGCGTCGGCGCGCGGTCAGTCCGGCCTTGATCACGCTGACCGCGACCGCGGCCACCGCTTCGACCCGTCGCGGGCCGAAGACGGCTGCGCCAAAGCACTGCATGCCTTCGGCGGTTTCTTCGTCGTCGGTGGCGAAGCCTTGCTTGCGCACGCCGGCAAGTTGTCGGATGAGCGCACCGGGCGACCCTACGCTGTGGCGTGTCGGGCGCCCGAACGGGCGCGGTGAGATCAGCTCGCGAACAGTCTCGTTCGGCAGCGTAGCCATCATCGCCTTGCCCGACGACGTGAATGCTGCGGGCAAGCGGCCACCAACCCGAAAATTGACTGCCAGCGGGCGGGTTCCGGGACGGCAGGCGAGGTAGACCACGTCAGCACCCTCCAGCACAGCGAGCATCACGGTCTCGGCGGCCAATGCGTCGATCCGGCGGGCGCGGGCATCGAAGGCGCGCAGGATGTCGCTTTGCGCCACATAGGCGTCGGCCCATTGCAGCGGGCGGGTGCCCAGTGAGAAGTCACCGACTTCATTGCGGCGCGCCAGGCCGTGCGTGACCAGGGTGGCCAGCAGACCGTGCACGCTGCTCTTGGGCAACGCCAGGCGCCGCGCGAGTTCAGCGAGCGCAAGGGGTTCGTGGGAGGCGGCGAGGGTATCGATCAGGCGGACCGCGCGGTCTACCGCTGGCACGCCTGGCGCGTCGGGGCTGCTTGAGGGGTCGGGCATTTTCGCGTATCAGAGGTCACCACGGCGGCCCGACTGTCTTGATTGACAGCGCGCCGGATTCGGTTCGACAATCGTCGCATGTTCTGAATGACTGTTCAATAGGCTGAACAGATGCGCAGCAACCGGATTTTAACGCAGCACTCGATTCGAAGCGCGCGCCGTGCCGGCCGCGACCCCATTCCCGAAGGAGAAATTCATGGG
>JAYVOV010000433.1:0-5106 GCA_043757735.1 Burkholderiaceae bacterium | reverse complement strand
TTCGGCGCTATTTCGCGTGGTGCTGCATCTCCCCTCGATGAATGACCTGACCACAATCGATCCCAGCGCCGTCAGCGATGACCTGAACGCGGCGCCGGCGCCTTCTGGGACGTCACGCGCACTTGGTCAGCCCGGCCGGCGGGTCCAGGTCGGCGATCTGATCGAGGCACTGGTCGCAGATGGTCTGCTCGAGGATGCCCAGGGGATCAAGGCGGCCGTCTACGCGCGCCTGACCACCTCGGAGCAGCATGCGCTGGTGTCGCTCGCGCAGCGCAAACTGCGCTGCGCCAAGCCGCCGCACCGCACCCTCGATCTCGAAACGCTGACTGTCTGGTTTGCCGCCCGCATCGGTCTCGACTATGTCCACATAGATCCTTTGCGGGTGAACTTGTCGAAGGTCGCCGAGGTGATGTCGAGCCAGTACGCAACCCGTTTCCGGATCTTGCCGCTGGAAGTACGGCCGGGCGAAGTTGTGATCGCGACCGCCGAGCCGTTCATTACGGACTGGATGCCTGAGCTCGCGCAGCTGCTGCGTACCGAGATACGTCGGGTTGTCGCCAACCCGCAGGACATCACCCGCTACATCGCCGAGTTCTTCTCGCTGGCCAAGTCGGTGCGCGACGCCCAGAAAAACGGCGCGATCAACAATCAGAACAATTTTGAGCAACTGGTTGAACTGGGACGCAGCGGCAAGAACGTCGACGCGAATGATCAGCACGTCGTGACCATCGTCGACTGGCTGATGCAGTACGCATTCGATCAGCGAGCCAGCGATATCCACCTCGAGCCGCGGCGCGACTCGGGCGCGGTCCGTTTCCGCATCGACGGTGTACTGCACAACGTCTATCAGGTGCCGGCGGCTGTGCTGGCCGCGATGACCAGCCGGATCAAGCTGCTCGGCCGCATGGATGTGGTCGAGAAGCGCCGCCCGCAGGACGGCCGAATCAAGACGCGGGGTCCGGGCGGCCGTGAAGTGGAGCTGCGCCTCTCGACCTTGCCGACCGCTTTCGGCGAAAAACTCGTGATGCGGATCTTCGACCCCGAAGTGGCGGTGCGAGATTTCGCCGAACTCGGTTTCGGCGACGAAGATCGCAGCCTGTGGAACGCGATGGTGTCGCGCCCCAACGGCATCGTCCTGGTCACCGGTCCTACCGGCTCGGGCAAGACGACCACGCTATACACCACGCTCAAGAATCTGGCCACCGAAGAGGTCAACGTCTGCACTGTCGAAGACCCGATCGAGATGATCGAGCCCGCGTTCAATCAGATGCAGGTGCTCCATGGCATCGATCTGTCTTTTGCCGACGGAATCCGGGCGCTGATGCGTCAGGATCCGGACATCATCATGGTCGGCGAGATCCGGGATCTCGAGACAGCCGAAATGGCGGTGCAGGCCGCCCTGACCGGACATCTGGTGCTGTCGACCCTGCACACCAATGACGCGCCTGCCGCGATCACCCGCCTGCTCGACCTGGGCGTGCCCTCATATCTGATCAGCTCGACCGTCGTTGGCGTGATGGCGCAGCGACTGGTGCGCACTCTGTGTTCGCAGTGTAAGGAGGAGGGCGCGGAGCTCTCGGATGCGCAGTGGAAGTCGCTGATCACGCCGTTTCGCGCACGCAAACCCGACAAGATCTGGCGAGCGGTTGGTTGTCTGGAGTGCCGCATGACCGGCTACAAGGGGCGTACCGGAATCTACGAACTGCTGCTGCTGACCGAAGAACTCAAGGGGTTGATCAGCGATCAGCCCGATCCGCGCAAGATCCGCAGCACAGCCATCCGCAATGGCCTGCGACCGTTGCGCCTCTCAGGTGCGCAGAAGATTGCGCAAGGGCTCACCACCTTCGAGGAGGTGGTGCGCAACGCACCACCGATAGAGCACTGAAGCAGGCGGGCGCCGTCGGCGCCCGCAGCACCTACTTGGACAGTTCGCGCATCGCGCGCTCGAGGCCGCCCAACGTGACCGGATACATGCGGTTGGTCATCAGCTGTTTGATCACCGATATGGACTGCCGATACTCCCAGACACCTTCGGGTTCGGGATTCAGCCAGGCGAACTTCGGGTAACGCTCCACCAGACGTCGCAACCAGATCGCGCCAGCCTCTTCGTTGTTGTACTCGACCGAGCCGCCCGGCTGCAGCACTTCGTAGGGGCTCATGGTCGCGTCTCCGACAAAGATCAGACGATAGTCTGTGTTGTACTTGCGGATGATGTCCCAGGTGGAATGCCGTTCGGAATGGCGCCGCCGGTTGTTCTTCCACACGTAGTCGTAAACGCAATTGTGGAAGTAGAAGAACTCGAGGTGCTTGAACTCGGTCTTGGCGGCCGAAAACAGCTCTTCGGTCTGCTTGATGTGATCGTCCATCGTGCCGCCGACATCGAGCAGCATCAGGACTTTGATGGTGTTGTGGCGCTCGGGCACCAGCTTGATGTCCAGGTAGCCGGCGTTGCGGGCCGTGCAGGCGATGGTGTCGTCAAGATCAAGTTCTTCTTCCGCACCCTGGCGCGCGAACTTGCGCAAGCGGCGCATCGCGATCTTGATGTTGCGAGTGCCGAGTTCGATCTGGTCATCATAGTCGCGATAGCTGCGCTGCTCCCAGACCTTGACCGCGGTGCGATTGCCCGCCGAAGGGCCGCCGACGCGGACGCCTTCGGGATTGAATCCGCCGTTGCCAAAGGGCGAGGTGCCGTTCGTGCCGATCCATTTTTTGCCGCCCTCATGGCGCTCTTTCTGCTCCTCCATGAGTTGGCGCAGCCGCTCCAGGAGTTTGTCGAGCCCGCCCATGGCTTCAATCTGTGCCTTCTCTTCAGCGGTGAATTCGCGCTGAAGCTGGCGCTTGAGCCATTCGAGGGGCACGTCGAGATCGATGTCCGGCAGCGCCTGGACGTCTTTGAAGTAGGAGCCGAAGGCTTTGTCGAACTTGTCGAAATTGCGCTCGTCCTTGACCAGCGCCGAACGTGACAGGTAGTAGAACTCGTCGATGGTGTTGTTGATCACATGCAGCTTCACCGCTTCGAGAAGCATCAGGTATTCCTTGATCGAGACCGGCAGCTTGGCCTTGCGCAGATGAAGGAAGAAGTCGATGAACATGTTCGGGACTCCTAAAGCAGATTCATGGGCCGGATGAGGCCGGCTTGGTTCAGGCTTGCGCCCGGGTCGAGATCCCCAGGCCGACCACGCCCATCAGGATCAGCGCGATGCTGCCCAGCTTGAGTACGGAGACCGGTTCGCGGAACCAGCCCATGCCGATGACCGAGACCAGCGCCATGCCTACGCCGCACCAGATGGCGTAGGTTATGGACAGATCGAGCCGGCGCAGCGCCAGTGTGTTGCAGACAAACGCCAAGCCATAGCAGACAAACATGAACATTGAGGGCCAAAGCTGGCTGAAACCCCGCGACAGCTTCATCAGGGTTGTGCCCGCCACCTCGAAAACGATGGCAGTTGCCAGCAAGAGCCAGTGCATGTTCCGGCCGATCCGCCGCGGCGTCGATCAGCGGTTGTGGCGCGCCATGAAGATCAGGCGCTCGAACAGGTGAACGTCCTGCTCGTTCTTGAGCAGGGCGCCATGCAGCGGCGGAATCACCTGTTTGGAATCCTGCGACTTCAGGGCCTCAGGCGGAATGTCTTCGGCAAGCAGCAGCTTGAGCCAGTCGAGCAGCTCCGAGGTGGACGGCTTTTTCTTCAGACCAGGCACGTCACGGATCTGATAGAAAGATTCCATTGCTTCTTTGAGCAAGGTCTTCTTGATGCCCGGGAAGTGAACATCGACGATCGCCTGCATCGTGTCCTTGTCCGGGAACTTGATGTAGTGAAAGAAGCAGCGGCGCAGGAAAGCGTCCGGCAGCTCTTTTTCATTGTTCGAGGTAATCACCACTACCGGACGATGGCGCGCCTTCACCAGCTGGCGGGTCTCGTAGACATAGAATTCCATCCGATCGAGTTCGCGCAGCAAGTCGTTGGGGAACTCGATGTCGGCCTTGTCGATCTCGTCGATCAGCAGGACAACCGGCGCTTCTGCCTCGAAGGCCTGCCAGAGCACGCCGCGCAGGATGTAATTGTGGATGTCCTTGACCCGCTCGTCGCCGAGTTGCGAGTCACGCAGTCTCGAGACCGCGTCGTATTCGTACAAGCCTTGCTGGGCCTTCGTGGTGGACTTGATATGCCACTGCATCAGCGGCATGTTCAGGCCCGTGGAGATCTCCTCGGCCAGCATGGTCTTGCCGGTGCCGGGCTCTCCCTTGATCAGCAGGGGGCGCTGTAAAGTGATGGCGGCGTTGACCGCCAGTTTGAGGTCGTCGGTGGCGACGTATTGCGAGGTGCCTTCGAATCGCATGAGGTTTGGCTGGGGCTCAAGTGTGCGCTGCACGGGTGATTTTGAGTATACGGGAAGCCGCGTCAGTGCGTGCCGCAACGGGACGGCAACGGGACGGCAACTGGACGGCAACTGGACCGGTCGGCTAAAATCGGGTGTTTGCTTGAAACACAAGCACTTCGCGCGCCTCAGGACGCGCTCATCTCGATTCCCAGGTGGATATGGTCAAGAAATTGGTACTCGTCGCCCTCGTGGTGGCGGCCCCGCTGATGGCGTGGGCACAGGGCACGGCAGATGGCGCGAAGCAAAAAACTTCGATGTGCATCGGCTGCCACGCTATCCCTGAATACAAGGCGTCTTTTCCAAGCGTCTACCGTGTTCCAAAAATTGGTGGTCAGAACGCCAAGTACATTGAAAACGCACTGCAGGCATACAAGAAGGGCGAGCGTTCGCACCCCACGATGCGCGGCATCGCCGGGTCCTTGAGCGACCAGGATATCGCCGACCTGGCCGCGTACTACGGCACAAAGTAAGGAGCCACCATGTCCCGACTTTCCCAGCTCCTCCCGATTGCTCTTGCCAGTGCCTGTGTTTCGGCCGCCTTCGCGGCCGACATCGAACAAGGACGCTTGAAGGCCGATCAGGAGTGTTCGAAGTGCCACGGCAAGGATGGCAATACCCCGATCGATCCGTCGTATCCCAAGCTTGCGGGCCAGCACAAGGACTTCATCGAGCGTGCGCTGCTCGACTATCGCTCTGACGCGCGCAAGAACGCGATCATGGCCGGAC
>JAYVOV010000432.1:0-5153 GCA_043757735.1 Burkholderiaceae bacterium | reverse complement strand
GTGGCGTGATTGCGCTGGATGCTCGGGGCGAGGTGAAGTTCGGCTTCAACACCGAAGGCATGTACCGGGGCGTGGTGCGCGCCGACGGCGCGGTGGCGGTGTCGATTTACCGCTGAGCGTTGGCGCGCGGGAGCCGGCCGTCGTCAACCGCCGGGGCCAATCGCCACGTTCAATCGCCGTCGTCGTTCGCCGTCAGCAATCCTTGCGGTCAAAAAAAGGGCCCGCCGAAGCGGACCCTTTGAGCAGGGGCGGCACGTGCCATGAGCACGTGCCGCCGGCAAGGACGCTTACATGTCCATGCCGCCCATGCCGCCCATGCCGCCCATACCACCCATGCCGCCGGACATGCCGCCGCCGGCCGATTTGTCTTCGGGGGCTTCGGCGACCATCGCGTCGGTGGTCAGCATCAGGCCAGCGACCGAAGCCGCGTTTTGCAGTGCGGTGCGGGTCACTTTGGTGGGATCGACCACACCCATGTCGACCAGGTCGCCGTAGGTGCCGTTGGCGGCGTTGTAGCCGTAGTTGCCCGTGCCTTCGAGGACCCTGGCAACGACGACGCTGGGCTCGTCACCCGAGTTGGCCACGATCGAGCGCAGCGGCTCTTCGATGGCCCGCATGACGATCTTGATGCCGGCGTCCTGGTCGGGATTGTCACCCGTGACCTTGATTGCCGAGCGGGCGCGCAGCAGAGCTACGCCGCCGCCAGCCACGATGCCTTCTTCAACGGCGGCACGGGTTGCGTGCAGCGCGTCTTCGACACGGGCTTTCTTCTCTTTCATTTCCATTTCGGTGGCAGCACCGACACGGATGACGGCCACACCGCCAGCCAGCTTGGCAACACGCTCTTGGAGCTTCTCGCGGTCGTAGTCGCTGGTGGCTTCGTCGATCTGCGAACGGATCGCTTTGACGCGGGCTTCGATGATCTTGCCGTCGCCGCCGCCGTCGATGATCGTGGTGTTCTCTTTGCCGATCTCGACACGCTTGGCATGGCCGAGGTCCGTCAGCGTCGCTTTTTCGAGCGTCATGCCGGTTTCTTCGGCGATGACCGTGCCGCCCGTCAGGATGGCCATGTCTTCGAGCATCGCCTTGCGACGATCACCAAAGCCAGGCGCCTTGACTGCAACCGTTTTCAGGATGCCGCGGATGTTGTTGACCACCAGCGTGGCCAGCGCTTCGCCTTCGACTTCTTCGGCGACGATCAGCAGCGGACGGCCAGCCTTGGCGACCTGCTCCAGCAGGGGCAGGAGGTCACGGATGTTGGAGATCTTCTTGTCGTGCAGCAGCACGAACGGATCTTCCAGGACGGCGATCTGCTTGTCCGGGTTGTTGATGAAGTAGGGCGACAGATAGCCGCGGTCGAACTGCATGCCTTCGACGACATCGAGTTCGTTGTTCAGCGATTTGCCGTCTTCGACGGTGATCACGCCCTCTTTACCAACCTGCTCCATCGCCTTGGAGATGATCTCGCCGATCTCCATGTCCGAGTTGGCTGAAATCGAGCCGACCTGGGCGATTTCCTTGGTGGTGGTGCAGGGTTTGGTGATCTTCTTGAGCTCTTCCGTCAGGGCCAGAACGGCACGGTCGATACCGCGCTTGAGGTCCATCGGGTTCATGCCGGCGGCGACGAATTTCATGCCTTCGCGCACGATTGCCTGAGCCAGAACGGTGGCGGTGGTGGTGCCATCACCGGCGTTGTCGCTGGTCTTGGAAGCAACTTCCTTGACCATCTGCGCGCCCATGTTCTGGAACTTGTCCTTGAGCTCGATTTCCTTGGCCACCGAGACACCGTCCTTGGTGACGGTGGGGGCGCCGAAGCTGCGCTCGAGCACGACGTTGCGGCCCTTGGGGCCTAGCGTGACTTTGACCGCATTGGCCAGAATGTTCACACCTTCGACCATCTTGTGACGGGCGTCGTCGTGGAACAGTACTTGTTTGGCTGCCATGTTTCAGTTTCCTTGCAATACGAGAGTTACAGCGGATTGACGAATGGAGGGAAGGTGCTGGCGTGTCACTCGACGACGGCCATGATGTCTTCCTCGCGCATCACCAGCAGTTCATCGCCGTCGACCTTGACGGTCTGGCCGCTGTACTTGCCGAAGAGGACCTTGTCGCCGACTTTGACGGCCAGGGGACGCAGCTTGCCGTTGTCGTCGACCTTGCCGTTGCCGACTGCCAGGATTTCGCCCTGGTCAGGCTTTTCGGCTGCATTTTCGGGGATGACGATACCGGACGCTGTCTTACGCTCGATGTCGAGACGCTTGATGATGACGCGGTCGTGGAGGGGACGAAGTTTCATACGTAAGCTCCTAACGCTTTGATCGAAAAGGGTTTTTGTGGATTTTGGCGGTGCTCTCGAAGAGACGCCCGGCACCTGCGCGGGGCAGACACCTGGATGTGTTGCTAGCACTCACGCGTTGCGAGTGCTAATGGTAGTGGAAGGCTGAGTTCTTTTCAAGCCCGGTCGCGCGCCACGCGGCTACCGCGCGTTTCCGGGCGAGAATCACGGACTTCCCAAAAGAGATTTTTTGATGTTGCGAAAATCGCGCCCATTCGGTGCTGTAATCGATAAGGAGATAGAAGGCCTGGCACGGCGGGTATTCCTTATCTTCGGCCTGGGCGTCTCGATTGCGGGCACTGCGCTGATTGCGGGCGTGTTCGTCGCCCGGCCGGCCGGGCAGTACTTCCAGCTCATCTGGCTGATGCTGACGATCGTCGGCGTCTGGGCATTGGCCGCGCTGATTGCAGTCCGCGGCCATGTCCGGCTGGCGATCGGCTCGGCTACCGTCACTGCGGTGCTGGGTGTAGGAGTGCTCGCCTATCTGCTCCAGACCGGCGTCCAGGCGCCCGTGCTGGCCTTGCTGCCACTGGTCGTCATGCTGGCGGGGGTGCTGGCAACAGTGCGTTTCGCCGTCCTGATGACGCTGCTGTCGGCCGGGGTGGTTGCGCTCCTCTATCTGTTGGAACTCAGCGGCAGGATTCACCGAATCGAGGCTTCTGCAAGCTTCGCGCCCCTGCATCTGCTGTTTGCCCACCTGATGGTGCTGGCTGCAGGCCTGCTTGGCGCGGTTCTCCTATCGCGCCTGCTGGTCGGTTCTTTGCGCCGCGCCATCGAACAGGAGCAGCGATTCAAGGGTTTGCTGGAAATCGGTGCTGACTGGTATTGGGAGCAGGACGCGGAACTCCGCTACACCTACCTCTCGGAGTCTTTCGAACGGATCACGGGGATCAATCCGGCAAGCCGCATCGGCGTGCGGCGCTGGGAAATACCAGGCTTGCGCGTGGACGACACCCTGCTGCTGGCCCACCGGGCCGACATCGACGCGCGTCGGCCGTTTCGTGATTTCATGACGGATCAGGCAATGGCGGACGGCTCGGTGCGGCATTTTTCCGTCTCCGGGCAGCCTCGGTTCGACGCTGCCGGACGATTTCGCGGCTATTGGGGGGCAACGCGCGAGGCCACCCGCGAAGTCCAGGCCAAGCAGGCGCTCGCGGCCAGCGAAGACCGGTTTCGTGGCTTTTTCATGGGTTCGCCCGTGGCGATGCTGATCAGCCGAAGCCATCGTGCGCTGGCCGTCAACGATGCGGCGTTGCGGCTCATGGGGCTGACCAGGGCGAGCGAACTTGACGGCCGGGATATGACACTGCTCTTCCACCCACGCCATCATGCCGAACTTGTGCAACGCTTTGCCGCGATCGCGGACATCCCGATCGGCCATTCGCTGCCGATGATCGAACTCGAAATGGCATTGCCGCAGGGCTCGACAGTTTCGGTGCAGTCGTTCAGCGCCCGTGTGCACCTGAGCGACGGGGTGGCGGTTCAGACCATGTTCATCGATGTTTCCGAGACGCGACGCGTCGAGGCCGCCCTGCAGCGCTCGGAGCTCCTGCTGGCGCAGATCTATCAGACCACTGCCGATGCGGTGCTGCTGACCGATTACGACTCCGGCGAGGTGCAGTTCGTCAATCCCGGGTTCACCGCGATGCTGGGCTACAAGCCGGAAGAAATCATCGGTCGGCAATCGGTCGATGTCGGCATCTGGGTCGAGGAGCAGGAACACCTCGAGATGCGCCGGCAATTGCGCGCACACAAGGTGTCGCGAAACTTCCAGGCCAGGTTCCGTGCCAAGGATGGCCGGATTCTGCTCAACCAAGTCTTCACCAGCGTGTTCGTCATCAGCGGGCGGCGCTATGCGCTGACCGTTCAGCATGACATCACCAACGTGGAACGTGCGCGTCTGCAGCAGCAGGCGATCCTGGAAAACGCCTCGATCGGCATTGCAGTGACCCGTGAGCGCCGCTTTGAACAGGCGAACCCTGTGTTCGAGACAATGTTCGGCTGGGCGCCGGGCACGCTCGCAGGTCAGGATGGCAGCGTAGTCTGGCCCACGCTCGACGACTACCGCAAGCTCGGCGAAAACGTCGGCGCGCCCCTCGGCCGCGGCGAGCGGATCGATCTCACCGAACAGATGTGCAGGCGCGACGGTTCTCTTTTCTGGAGCCGGATCCGCGCCCAGAGCCTCGATCCGCGCGACCCGGCCCACGGCGGGACGGTCTGGATCATCGAGGACATCACCGGCGAGCGCGAGGCCCAGCGAGCGCTGGCGGCCGCCAAGGAGCAGGCCGAAGCAGCCAATCTGGCCAAGAGTGCCTTTCTCGCCAATACCAGTCATGAATTGCGCACGCCCCTGAATGGCGTGCTGGGCCTGGCCAGACTGGCCCGGCAGGAAGCTGAAGCCGGACTGCGTGATGAATACCTGCGCCGCCTGTGCGAAAGCACCGATACGCTCGCCGCGATCATTTCCGACATCCTCGACCTGTCGAAGATCGAGGCCGGCAAGCTCGAGCTCGACGACGTGCCATTCGATCTGCCCCGCCTGATCGAGTCGGTTGTTCAGATTTATTCAGAGGCGGCGCGTGATCGCGGTCTTGCGTTGGGCATGACGCTCGATCCCGCACTGCCGCAGCGGGTGCTGGGCGACCCGCTGCGTTTGCGTCAGATCCTCAGCAATTTCGTGACGAACGCCATTAAGTTTACAGACAAGGGCTTCGTTCGGCTGAGTGCATGCGCGCCGGGCGACGGCCGCTTGATGGTCGAGGTGACTGACAGCGGTATCGGCATCGACGAGCAGACTGCCTCGCGTCTGTTCAACGCA
>JAYVOV010000431.1:0-5185 GCA_043757735.1 Burkholderiaceae bacterium | reverse complement strand
GCAGCACGACGACCACGACATACATGCCGCAACCACCGATCGTCATCAGCGCGAGGTTCACGGCCAGGCGCAGCAGCGGGTACAGTTCGGCGTTGTTTTGCATCGGTCGGACTATACCGGCGCGGGTGTGGGATAAGTTTCAATTATCAATACAGACGGAGACATGAACAGGGGGCGTTTGACGGGTAAGCGAACAATCGTGACTGGCGCGGGCAGCGGCATCGGGCGTGCTTCGGCGATGCTGTTCGCGGCACAGGGTGCACGGGTGTTGGCGGTGGACAAGAGCGACTCGGTGAACGAGACTGCTCGCGAGATTCGCGATGCAGGTGGTCAGGCTGAATCAATGAGCGCGGACGCGGGCCTCGAAGCCGGCGGTCACCCCTATAGCGCGAGCAAGGCGGGCGTGATCAGCCTGGTGCAGACCAGCGCCAATTCGCTGGCTGGCACCGGCGTGCGGGTGAATGCCATCTGCCCCGGCCTGATCGAGACCGGCATGACCAGGCCGACCTTTGAATACGCGCGATCGCGGGGTACCGCCGACAGACTCGGCCAGCTCAATCCACTGCTGCGTTACGGTTTGCCTGCTGAAATCGCGAACATGGCGCTGTTTCTGGCCAGCGACGACGCTTCGTATGTCAACGGGCAGGCGATCGCGGTCGATGGCGGCTTGAGCAGCACACTGCCTTTCAAACGGCGGCGCAGTTAGGCGGCTGCCGGCGGCGGCATGGCAGCGGGTACCTGCGCGCGCCGTGCGCGTACTCGGCGCCCAGCCTCGGCTGCCCGGTCAGGCAGTAGCGCGGCGGCTCGATCAGGTCGAGCAGTGCCCGCCAGTGCGGTTCACGTGTGGGCGGCGCGCGACTCAGTTCGATTCTTTGATCAGCCGCCCGCTCATCGCCTGCAGCGGCCGCGCGTTCATCGGGTACAGGCGCGAAAAGATCGCGACCTGCTCGTTGGACACCTGCACCGGATCCTTCATCACCATCCAGAGCACGCCCTCGCTGCAGGGCGGCGTGGTCAGCGAACCCATGTAGGTGTAGTAAGCGCGTGTGGCCGGCAGCAGGGTGCTCAGATCGATCTGCGCGCTGCCGCCGAGTTCTTCGTTGCGCTCCAGGGGAAGATTGTTCCAGACGGTCTGGATCATGGGGTGGGCCTGACCACGGTCCATGAGCACCGCGATCACTGCCAGGCGGCCGTCCGGGTCCTTGTGAACCAGATGGGCGACCATGTCGTAGACCTTGCCGTCGACTCGCTCTTCGGCGGGACGGTGGAAGTGAAACTGCAGCAGCTCGAAGCGCCTGCCCATCACCGAGATGTAATTGCCGCTGTCCATGTTCACCTGGACGGTATGCCCGTTGTCGACCACGCTGAATGAGGTCATCCGATACTCGAAATTGATCGGCTCCAGATCGACCTTGATGCCGCCCCGGATGTTGATCGGCGATTGCCGTGCGCCTTCGGCGCATTTGGCGAATTCCGGTTTCAGGCGGGCCCAGTTCTGCGGGCCACCGTCGCCGGTATAGCTCCAGTGAACCGAGTGACCGGCGCCATGTCCGCCTTCGGCACGCCCCGCTTCGCGCAGCGAGGCGGCTAAAACGAGCGCATGCAGCTCGGAGGGCCTGGCGGCAGGTTGCCCGGCCGGGCGGCCGCGCACCGCGGCTGGCGCGGCTGGCGCGGCTGGCGCACTGCCAGATGCCCGATCCGGCGCCTTGACGCGGATCACCAGATGACCGGGCGAGCCGCCGTCCAGTGTTTTGGTCCGGGAAAGCTTTTCATTGATCTTGGCACCGAGTTCCTCGAGCTTCGCGGCCTCCACGTCTTTCTCAGGTACTGCGCCGCCTTTGGCGGTCGGTGTACTTTCGCTGTGTCTGCCGGCTTTTCCCGGCTTGGCGTCCTCGGCCGCGACCTTGCCGTTTTTGGTGGTCTTGGCTTCATCGGCGGGCGCCGCCTTGGGCTCGGCGGCCTGTGCGGCGCTGCTGGCTAACATCGCGATCAGCGCGATTGCGCTGCCCAGTTGCGACAGAAATGGGTGGGCTGGCATGGTGGAACGATCCTCGTGAGACGTCGGGAACCGAGCCCGAGACCTCGAGTCGAGGCGCAGAGCGGGCCCGCTACAGGGTCAGAATCGGCCGCGGCCGGCGTAACTTGAGGGCGCACGCCCGATCGGTGGGAACAGTCGTCCCGACGGTTTTGCGTTCAGGGCCTGGGAACGGCCGGGCTGCTCAGACCGCCTTGAGCGCGGTCAATTTCACCGCCACGCTCTGGCGCCCGTCGCTCACCAGCACATCGCCTTCCTGGATCGTGCAGGACAAGGTCATGTTGCGATCAGCCAGCTTCGCCAGGGCCAGCGTGCCTTCTTCGTCGCACTGCAGGACGCTCAGCCGCTCGAAGCGCTCGAGCCCGGCGCCGTTCTGGCGCCACCACAGGTTGGCGCGCATGCCGCCGTACAGAATCAGGACCATCCGGCGCGTCCGGGCGGCGGCTTTGCGGATCCATTTTTCATCGGGCAGGCCGACCTCGACCCAAAGCATCAGGTTGCCGGTGTCGTCGTATTCCGAGAGGTCGGGTTCATCCTCGCTGGACAGGCCGCGGCCGAAGCTCAAGCTTTCGCTGGCGTGCAGGGCGAACGCCAGCACCCGGACCATCATCCGTTCTTCGGTCTCGGAAGGATGGCGCGCAATGGTGAGGGCGTGGTCCGCGTAGTAGCCGCGGTCGACGTCGGCCAGCGCCAGTTGCACCTTGTGGATCGTGGATCTCAATGCCATGGGGCGGGAGGGTAGCAGACCCGTGCAAAATGGCGGCAGGCGCACAACCCCGTCCACAGGAGAGCCGATGAACTCAGAAGAACACGCCCGACTGCTGGAGCAGCCCACCACCGTCGCCGGTCTGGCGCGACCCAAGGGTACCCGCCAGACTGCCCACTGAGCGCGCGGCGCATCGCGATGAACGAAAGACTAAAAAGGCAGACACTCGGCGTGCTGCTCGGCGCGGGTGCCGTGACGGCTTTGCCGGCGTGCGGCCTGATGCCCGAGATCGACCACCGTGGGCACAGGGCTCCTCGTGTCGAGCCTTGGCAATGGCCCGAGCGTGCCGCGCCCCGGCTCGCTCTGGTTCTGGGTTCAGGCGGACCACGCGGCTTTGTGCACGTCGGGGTGCTGCGCGCGCTCGATGAACTCGGCCTGCGGCCCGATCTGGTCCTGGGGGCATCGGTTGGTGCGCTGGTCGGTGCACTGTATGCGGGCGGCATGAGCGGGCGCGATCTCGAAGAGATGGCACTGAACCTCGGTCCGTTCTCATTTGTCACCCTGTCGCTCAGTGGTCCCGAGCGGCTGAGCGGCACGCCGATTGCCGAGCGCATCAACCTCGCCCTCGACGACCGGCCCATCGAAGGCCTGCCAACCCGATTCGCGGCGGTGGCGCTGCGTCGCCGCGACGGCGCGCTGATGGCATTCAACGCCGGTGACGCCGGAATCGCGGTTCAGGCGTCCTGCGCAATCGCCGGACAGTTCGCCCCAGTCCGGATTCGCGGCGATCAATTCATCGACCCGGACCTGGTTGCGCCGCTGCCGGTGCGCCTGGCCCGTTCACTCGGGGCCACTCGCGTGATCGCGGTCGACGCCTCGGCTCATGAAAACAAAGCGCCTGAAGATGCGCAGCGCTATCGGCAATCCGATGCGTTAAAACGGGCCTTGATATTGCCCGATGCCAAAATGGCTGACCTCTGCATTCACCCATACTTCGGGTACTGGATCAGCATTTCCCGTGAATTCCGTCTGCGCAGTATCGAGGCCGGGTATCGCGAGACTCTGGCGCAGGCCGCTCGCCTGCGGGCGCTGCGCGCCTGAGGCCGCGCGCCCGCCGGTTGCCGGTTCGTCAACTGAGATAGGAAGCATCAAATGTTCGACTATGTCATCGTGGGTGGGGGATCAGCTGGCTGCGTGCTGGCCGGGCGCTTGAGTGAAGATCCGGCCGTCAAGGTCTGCCTGCTCGAGGCCGGGCCGCCCGATTCCAGCATCCTGATCCGCGTGCCGGCGGGCCTGGCCCTGCTCGCCAAGGGTCAGCAGGCGAACTGGGCGTTCCAGACTGTGCCGCAGGCCGGCCTGAAAGGGCGGCGCGGTTACCAGCCGCGCGGCAAGGTGCTGGGCGGTTCGAGTTCGATCAACGCCATGATTTATGCGCGCGGCCATCGCGCTGACTACGATCACTGGGCCGCGCTGGGCAATCCGGGCTGGGCCTGGGAAGATGTTCTGCCGCGATTCATCCGCGCAGAACGCAACGAGCGGGGCGCCGACGCCTGGCATGGCGCGGACGGGCCGCTCAATGTCATGGATCTGCGTTCGCCCAATCGGTTCGGCTCTTTGTTCGTCGAAGCCGCGCAGCAATGCGGGCATCGATTCAATCCTGACTTCAACGGCGCCGAGCAGGAAGGGGTCGGGCCGTTCCAGGTCACGCATCGCAATGGCGAGCGGTTCAACGCGGCGCGAGCCTATCTCGACCCGGCGCGCGCTCGTCCCAACCTGTCGATCATCACCGGGGCGCACGCGACAAAAATTCTGTTTGAGGACAAGCGCGCGGTCGGCGTCGAGTACCGCACGCCGGGGGGCGTGCAGCAGGTGCGGGCCAGCCGCGAGGTTCTGCTCAGCGCCGGCGCGCTGCAGTCGCCGCAGCTGCTGATGCTCTCGGGCATCGGCCCGGGTGCGCACCTGCAGTCGGTGGGTCTGCCGGTGCTGGTCGATCAGCCCGGCGTGGGCGCTCAGCTGCACGATCACATCGATGTGGTTCAAGTGTTCGATTCACCCGGCAACCATGACCTGTTCGGTTTGTCCTTGCCGGGCCTGGTGCGTGCGATCAAAGGGATCTTTGAGTGGCGCCGGGCGCGCAGCGGCCTGCTCACCACCAATTTCGCGGAAGCCGGCGGATTCATCCGCAGCGCACCCGATGAACCGATCCCCGATCTTCAATTCCACTTCGTGATCGGCAAGCTCGTCGACCATGGGCGCAAAACAATGTTCGGCCCCGGCTTCTCCTGCCATGTCTGCCTGCTCAGGCCGATCAGCCGCGGCTCGCTGAAACTGGCCAGTGCTGATCCGCTGGCGGCGCCCCTGATCGACCTGAATTTCTTGGGCGAACAAGACGATGTCACCCGGCTGGTGCGCGGTTTCCGGCTGATGCGCGACATCATGCACGC
>JAYVOV010000430.1:0-5192 GCA_043757735.1 Burkholderiaceae bacterium | reverse complement strand
ATGCCTGCGCGAGCGAAAAACCACTGTGGGTTTCGTCGCCCCGCGGTGGCCACCTGCGCGGTGCGGTCGAACGATTTTCCGAGCACGAGCCCCCCTATGGTGAACTCGAACTGGTCGTGCCGGATGGCCGCGTACTTCATTCGCTGGACTGGCAGCATGAAAAGCCCGTGGCGCTGCTGCGCAATGTGCTGCGTCTGACCGCCCCGAATCCTGGCCGCATGACCGGCCCTGGAACCAATACCTACATCGTGGGAGAGCCCCAGTCGGGCTTCATGGTGATCGACCCAGGCCCCGATCTGACAGAACACGTGCAACGCATCGCGGCGATCGTGGGGACTCAACTCAAAGCCATTGTCTGTACCCACGCGCACCAGGACCACTCACCCGGCGCGATCGAACTCAAGGCCTTGACCGGCGCGCCGATCCTCGGCGCGCCGTCCGGTTCGAACTTTCGTAGTGAATGGCAATTCACGCCAGACCGCACGCTCTCCGATGGCGAGCGGGTTGGCGTGCCGGGATCGACGCTGCGCGTCATCCACACGCCCGGCCATGCGTCGAACCACCTGTGTTTTCTGCTGGAGGAGGACGGTCTGCTCTTCTCGGGCGATCACATCAACAACGGCTCGACCGTCGTGATCGATCCGCCCGATGGCAACATGCGCGACTACATGACGGCGCTCCACAGGCTGCTGAAGGAACCGTTCGACTACATCTTGCCCGCGCACGGCTGGGTGCTCGGATTCGCGCATGAATCGATCCGGCAGCTCATCGCCCATCGCCTCAAGCGCGAGGCCAAAGTGCTGGCTGCGGTCAGGCAGGCCCCCGAAGGCACGATCGAAGAACTGGTCAAACTCGTCTACGACGATGTCGACCCGATCATGCATCCGGTGGCCAAGCGCTCACTGATTGCTCATCTGGACAAGCTGATGCTCGACGCGGTCGTGATCGAATCGCCCAAGGGTAACTGGCGCATGCGCACCTGAACGAGACCGGCACATTAAGCAACGGCCCGGCACGTTGAATGTGGCGGGCCGTTTTACCGACCGGGCCGCCCAGGAAGCCCGATCAGCACTCGCGCGCAGACCTTATTCGGTCTTCGCGGCATCGTCGGCGGCAGCCGCCTTCATGGAAAGACGCAGGCGTCCCTTGTCGTCGGCCTCGATGGCTTTGACGCGGACCTGTTGGCCTTCCTTCAGGTAATCAGACACCTGGTTGACGCGCTCGTTGGCGATCTGCGATACATGCAGAAGACCGTCACGACCCGGCAAAATCTGAACGATGGCGCCGAAATCGAGAATCTTGAGCACGGTGCCCTCGTAGACCCGACCAATTTCAACTTCAGCAGTGAGGCCTTCGATGATGCCTTGTGCTTTTTTCGCTGCACCGGAATCGACCGCGGCGATGGTGATCGTGCCGTCATCCTTGATGTCGATCGTGGTGCCGGTCTGCTCGGTGATCTGGCGAATGGTGGCGCCACCCTTGCCGATCACGTCACGAATGCGCTCGGGGTTGATCTTCATCGTGTACATGCGCGGCGCGAAATCTGACAGCTCTTCGCGAGCGCCGCCAACCGCCTTCTTCATGTGATCGAGAATATGCAGACGGCCTTCGCGCGCCTGCGCCATCGCGACCTGCATGATCTCCTTGGTGATCCCCTGGATCTTGATGTCCATCTGCAGAGCAGTGATGCCCTGTTCGGTGCCCGCCACCTTGAAGTCCATGTCGCCCAGGTGATCTTCATCGCCCAGGATATCGGTCAGCACCGCAAAACGGCTGCCGTCCTTGATCAGGCCCATCGCCACACCAGCAACGTGAGCCTTCATCGGCACACCCGCGTCCATCAGGGCCAGGCAGCCACCGCAAACCGACGCCATCGACGAAGAACCGTTCGATTCGGTGATCTCTGAAACCACCCGCAATGAATAGGCGAACTCACCGACGGAAGGCAGCAGCGGGCGAAGTGCGCGCTTGGCCAGGTTGCCGTGGCCGACTTCGCGCCGTTTGGGCGAACCGAAACGACCCGTCTCGCCGGTGGCGAAAGGCGGCATGTTGTAGTTGAACATGAAGCGATCACGGTATTCGCCGGTGATCGCGTCGATGATCTGCTCGTCACGCGCCGTGCCCAGCGTGGCCGCGACCAGTGCCTGGGTCTCGCCACGGGTGAACAAGGCCGACCCGTGAGCGCGCGGCAGCACGCTGGTGCGAATGGCGATCGGGCGCACGGTACGGGTATCGCGGCCATCGATGCGGGACTCGCCCGACAGGATCTGATGGCGCACGATTTTCGACTGCACATCGAACAAGATGTTGTTGATGTCGTTGTTGTCGGGCGCCGGCTGGCCAGCCGCCTTCGCCTCTTCAATCACCTTGGCCGCAGCGCCCTTTTCGATGTCGCGGATCTTGGTGGTGCGCTCCTGCTTGTTGCGTGTTTCGTAGGCCGCGCGCATGTCAGTCTCGGCCAGTGCATTGATGCGAGCGATCAGGGCTTCGTTCTTGGGCGCGGGCTTCCAGTCCCACTCGGGCTTGCCGCCCAGAGCGACGAGCTCGTCGATGGCGGCAATGGCCGTCTGCATCTGCTCATGGCCGAACACAATGGCGCCGAGCATGACGTCTTCGCCCAACTGTTGCGCCTCTGATTCGACCATCAGGACCGCGGCATCTGTACCAGCAACGACCAGGTCCAGCTTGCTGGTGGCCATCTGCGCAGTGCTGGGGTTGAGCACGTACTGACCTTCGATGTAACCGACCCGGGCCGCACCGATCGGACCGGCGAACGGAATGCCCGAAATGGCCAGGGCGGCCGAGGCGCCGATCATGGCAGGGATGTCGCTGTCGACTTCGGGATTGCTGGACATCACTTGGATGATGACCTGCACTTCATTGTAGAAACCGTCGGGAAACAGCGGGCGGATCGGGCGATCGATGAGCCGGCAGATCAGGATCTCACGCTCAGTGGGACGCCCTTCGCGCTTGAAGAACCCGCCGGGAATGCGCCCGGCGGCGTAGAACTTTTCGACGTAATCGACGGTCAGGGGGAAAAAATCCTGGCCAGCTTTTGCGCTCTTGGCGCCCACTACCGTGGCCAGCACGACGGTGTCGTCCATATTGACCAGTACCGCGCCTCCAGCCTGGCGGGAGATCTCGCCGGTTTCGAGAGTGACGGTGTTCTGGCCCCATTTAAAGGTCTTGCGTGCGATATCGAACACTGTGTTTTTCCTTTTCAGACATTACCCGCGCGGTCGGCCGGCGGCGCGGTTCGCCTTCGATCATTCAAATGCAGAAAGCCCGCAAGCGTTTCACTTGCGGGCTTTCTGTTTCTGTCATCGGCCCGGATTGCTGTCGATGCTCTTGAGCATCAACCGCGCAGACCGAGTCTCTCGATCAGGGCCTTGTAGCTGGCCGTGCTGGTGGACTTCAGATAGTCAAGCAGCTTGCGCCGACGGCTGACCATTCTCAGCAGACCGCGGCGCGAGTGGTGATCTTTGGTGTGGGTCTTGAAGTGTCCGGTGAGGTCATTGATGCGCGCGGTGAGCAGTGCGACCTGAACTTCCGGCGAACCGGTGTCGTTCTTGGTGCGCTGAAACTCAGCGACAATCTTAGGTTTGTCGAGCGTAGCGACTGTCATGGTGTCCCTTTAAGAACTTGCGGCGCCGCAGGGGAAGCGGGCCGTGCTGTAGAGCCAAAATCGGCTGTTTGACGCGCTCTGCCCGGTTGATCAACAAATTGATCTCTCCTGGCAAAGCCTTTGAATTATATAGAAAAATAGCGGAAAATGCCAACTGTTGCGGCCCACTCGGTGTTCAGGTGCGCGGCAGCGTGACGCCGCGCTGGCCCTGGTACTTTCCGCCGCGATCCTTGTAGGACGTTTCGCAGACCTCGTCGGACTCGAGAAACAATACTTGCGCGCAGCCTTCGCGGGCGTAGATCTTGGCAGGCAAAGGCGTGGTGTTGCTGAACTCGAGGGTCACGTGGCCCTCCCACTCGGGCTCGAGCGGGGTGACATTGACGATGATGCCGCAGCGGGCGTAGGTGGACTTGCCCAGGCAGATGGTCAGGACACTGCGCGGGATCCGCAAATATTCGATGGTGCGCGCCAGCGCAAACGAGTTCGGCGGAATGATGCAGACCTCGCCCTTGAAGTCGACGAAAGAGCCTTCGTCGAAATTCTTGGGGTCGACGATGGTGCTGTTGATGTTGGTGAAAATCTTGAACTCGTCAGCGCAGCGGATGTCGTAGCCGTAGCTGGAGGTGCCATAAGACACAATGCGTCGCCCATTGACTTCACGCACCTGACCAGGCTCGAACGGCTCGATCATGCCCTGCACGCCCATGCGGCGGATCCACTTGTCGGACTTGATGGTCATGGTCGATGCCTGCAAGGGCGAAATGAAGGGGAGCCGGATTCTAGCCTGCGCCGGTCCGTCGCTTCGCGCCAGAAGGAAATCGGCACGCCGAATCATGACGGCTGCGCAAGCCCTTGCGCTGCATTGCAGCATTTGTCGATCCGATCTTGAATATGATTCCCCTGGCGCCCGAGGATTTTGGTCGCACGAATTGCTTTGGCATGGAACACTTAGATATTCTCGTTTGCATACCCACAAAGGAGGCTACTCATGGAACAAAGCGTCAACCTGACAGTCAACGGTAAACGTGTATCGGTGAAGGTCGATGTACGCACCTTGCTCGTGCAACTCATCCGTGAACAACTCAAACTGACCGGCACGCACGTTGGCTGCGACACCGCTCAATGCGGCGCCTGCACCGTGGACCTGAACGGCCGTGCGGTGAAGTCCTGTTCCATGCTGGCCGTGCAGGCCGAAGGCGGCGAAGTGACCACCATCGAAGGTCTCTCCACCGAAGGCCTGCACCCGATGCAGGAAGCCTTCCGCGAATGCCACGCGCTACAGTGCGGCTTCTGCACGCCGGGCATGGTGATGTCGGCAGTTCAGCTGCTCAAGGACAACCCCAAGGCCAGCGAGAAGGAAATCCGCGAAGGGCTCGAGGGCAACATCTGCCGCTGCACCGGGTACCACAACATCGTTCGCGCAATCGAATCCGTCGCGGCCGGCAATTGATCATCGGCTCAGGAGATCCACCATGACCGATATGTCCAATTCACCGATCGGCAAGTCACTGCGCCGTCGCGAAGACCATCGCTTCCTGACCGGCGTCGGCCAGTACACCGACGACGT
>JAYVOV010000429.1:0-5209 GCA_043757735.1 Burkholderiaceae bacterium | reverse complement strand
AGAAGCGTGTCATGCGGGCCAGGCAGTCGGTCACCTCGGCTGGTTGTCCGGCGCCGGGGGCCGCGCGCAGGGCTGTGTGCCAGGCACGCCGGCCTTCGGTGGGATTGACGATGTCGCCGCGCATCATGGCGGCGCATCGGCCGCTGATGTCGGAATCGCCGGCAAAACGCAGCAGCGTGTCGAGATGCGCGGGCCCCAGGCGCTGCCGGCTCAGATCGAGTGTGATCCCGGCGGCTGCCAGGGTGAGTCGATGGAGCCGGCCGGGATCGTGTTCGAAGAGGCTTCGCAGAGACTGGCTGCGGGCCGCTGCGGCCAGATTGGTGAGCTGGGCGTGCCAGCTCGCGCGTTCGGTTGGGTTCATGGGCAATTGCTACCGTCAGGCCACGCATCGGGGATGATTTCCGTCAGGCGAGCGGCGTTCAGGCCGGCACCATGCGGATGGGCTTCGTGCCACAGATCGCCGGCACGTCCGTGCAGCCACACACCCAGGCAGGCTGCACTCCAGGCTGGATAGCCCTGAGCCAGCAGGCTGGCCAGCACGCCTGCCAGCACGTCGCCGGTGCCGCCGGTGGCGAGCGCCGGCGATCCACTGCTGTTGATCATCCAGGCGCCGTCGGGGCGGGCCAGCACAGTGCCCGCTCCTTTGAGCACCACGACTGCGCGACTGCGCTCGGCCAGGCGCAGAGCGCAGCCGATGCGGTCTGCCTGGATGCTGCTGGTGTCGCAACCGAGCAGGCGGGCGGCTTCGAGCGGATGCGGGGTGAGTATTGAAGACGCCGCAGAATCGCGCGACCGGCGATGCAGCGCAGTGAACAGGGCGGCATCGCCGGCCAGCAGATTCAACCCGTCGGCGTCGATCACACAGGCGATCGAACTCGCCATCACCGCAAGCAGCCGCGCGCGCGCGGCAGCGCTCGTGCCGAGACCGCAGCCGATCGCAATGCTATCGACGCCCTCGAGGGGTGCCTCGAAGGCGCGGGTCATCAGTTGCGGATACGAAGGCTCGAAGTCAACGCCGCCGGGTCGAGCGAGCCAGACTTTGCCCGCGCCGGCTGCCTGGGCAGCGAGGGCGGCCAGGTAGGCGGCGCCCTGGGTTCCAGGTGCGCCGCCGAGGATCAGGACACCGCCGAATGTACCTTTGTGCGAAATGGCCGACCGGACCCGGACCAGGTGGGCAACCGACTGGCGGGTCGACAGCAGGCCGGGTGCGCAACCGATCGCTTGAGGCGATGCTGCGCTCGGAGCGCCGCTTAAGGGCGACGCTAGACTGGCGATGAGCGCATCGACAGGCAGGCCGAGCGGGTCAACGAGCACCCGTCCCGCCAGTGCCGGCCCGAGCCCGGTGTGCAGGCCGGGTTTGTCCGCAATGAAAGTCACTGTGCAGGCGGCGCGGATCACCGGTGAGCCGGTGCCACCCGCCACTACGCCGTGCTCGGCATCCAGTCCGGAGGGAACATCGACGGCGATCACCGCCGCCTTCGCACGGTTGACCGAGTCGATCATCGCCGCGGCCCGGCCCGTTACCCGGCGAGTGAGGCCGATGCCGAACAGACCGTCGATCACCAGCGGCGGCAAAGACGGCGTCACGGCCAGCGCATCGTCGAGCCCTTGCGCGGCGTCGAAAGAACCACCCTGTGCCAGCCAGCGCTGATGAACCTGCAACGCGTCGGCGGCACTCGGCAGCCCATCGGAAGACGCGCGGCAGCGCACCGCGAAGCCCCGGTGCTGGAGGAGTATTGCCGCGAGCAGAGCGTCGCCGCCATTGTTGCCGGCACCGACCAGGACTTCGATCGGTTGACCTCGTGGTGCGCGCTGCGCCATCCGTATCGCCTCGTCGGCAACGGCTTGAGCCGCCCTAGCCATCAGTGTGCCGGGCGGCAGACCAGCCAGTGCCAGCCGCTCGACGGCGCGCAGTTCAGTCGTGGCCAGCAGCCAGTGGTTCATGACGGAGCACGGTAGCGCTGAAGTGTCAGGCCGTCCAGATCGATCTCGGGCGGGCGACCCAGGATCACATCAGCCAGCACGCGGGCGCTGCCGCAGGCCATCGCCCAACCGGTCGAGCCGTGCCCCAGGTTCAGGTACAGGCCCTGGACCGGGGTCGCGCCGAGCAGCGGCGGCCCGTCGGGCAGCATCGGGCGGGCGCCGACCCAGTATTGCGCCTCGGACCAGCGGGCGGCCGAGGGGAACCAGTCACCGGCAACTTTGATGAGCGTGCGCAGCGGCGCCTCGCGCAGCGTCAGATTCCGATTGCTGATCTCGGCAGTGCCGGCAATGCGCAGCCGGTTGCCGAAGGGCGTGATGGCGGTTTTGTAGGCCTCGTCCATCAGCGCGCGGCCCGGTCCGATGGCATCGGCTTTGAGGGTGACGGTGGCGGCGTAGCCCTTCACAGGCCAGATCGGCACGTGGACGCCGACCGGATCGAGCAGCTCGACGCTGTCGGCACCGGCGCAGACGATGACGGCATCGGCCTTGTGCACGTCGCGCCCGATGCGCACGCCGACCACGCGCCCGCCCTCGACCATGAGGGCGCGGACAGTGGCATCGAGCCGAAAACGGGCGCCGCGGGCTTCGGCTTCACGGCGCAGCGCCGCCGCGAAGACCGGACAGTTGCCCGACTCATCTTCCGGCAGGTGCAATCCGGCGGTCAAGGGGGCCATGGGCGACAGTCCCGGCTCGAGCGCGCGGCAGGCTTGCGCGTCGAGCAGCTCGAATGGCACGCCGCTTTCTTCGAGCAGGGCCTTCGTGGCAGCCATCATTGCCAGGTCTTTTTCGCTGCGCAGCAGTTGCAGATATCCCTGCGACTGCTCGTACTGCAGCCCGTGGCGCGCCCGCAGCGTATGGAGCCGATCGCGGCTGTAGAAGGCCAGCCGCTGCATGCGCAGCTTGTTCACACGCCAGCGCTCGGCCCGGCACTCGCCGAGCCACGCGACCAGCCAGCGCCACAGCCGCGGACTCAGCGCCGGCCGAAAGATGACCGGTGCGGCCGGCTTGAAAAGATAGGACAGCACTTTGCCGGGCATGCCTGGCGCGGCCCAGGGCGTGACGTAACCCGGCGCGATCACCCCGGCATTGCCGAAGCTGGTTTCCTGGGCGACCCCGGTGCGGCGGTCGACAACCGCGACCGACAATCCTTCGGCCGCCAGCTCGTACGCGGTGGTCACGCCGATGATGCCGGCGCCGACAACGATCACTCGCATGCGCGTTACTTTTCCTTGCCCATGGTGATATCGGGCAGCCACGTGACAGTCTGCGGAAACACGGTGATCACGCCGATGCAAACCACCAGGCACACGAAGAACGGTATGGCCGCCCGGGCGATCACGTTGCTGTCCTTGCCGGTCATGTTCTGCAGCACGAACAGGTTGAAGCCAACCGGGGGCGTGACCTCTGCGATCTCGACCAGCAGCACGATGAAGATGCCGAACCAGACCAGGTCGAAGCCGGCCTTCTGGATCATCGGCAGGACCACCGCGCTGGTGAGCACGATCATCGAGATGCCATCGAGCGCGGTGCCCAGCACCAGATAGACCACCGCCAGGACCGCGATCAGTGAATACGGCGACAGGCCGAGCGAGTGCACCCATTCGGCCAGCTCGCGGGGAATGCCGGTGAAGGCCATGGTCTTGGTCAGGAAGGCCGCGCCAGCCAGGATGAACATGATCATGCACGAGACCCGGGTTGCACCCATCAGGCTTTCGATGAAGTTCTGCCAGGTCAGGCTGCGGCTGCTTGCCGCGATGACGAGCGAACCCAGCACACCGTAGGCCGCGCACTCGGTGGCGGTGGCCCAGCCGGCGATCAGTACCCAGACGATGAAGACGATCAGCAGGCCGCAGGGAATGAGGTTGCCCGAGCGGCGCAGTTTTTCCTTGAAGCTGCAAGAGGGCTCAGGGGGCGGTACTTTTTCGGGGTTGCGCAGCGACCAGAAGGCGATGTAGCCGGAGAACAGCAGCATCAAGATGATGCTGGGAATGAACCCGGCCAGGAAGATGCGGATGATCGAGGCGTCCGCCGCCACCGCATACACGACCATCGTGATCGACGGTGGAATCAGGATGCCCAGGGTGCCGGCGGTGGCCAGCGCGCCGAGCGCGAGTTTTTCGTCGTAGCCGCGGCGGCTGAGTTCTGGCAGCGCCACCTTGGCGATGGTGGCGCAGGTGGCTGCCGACGATCCGGACACCGATCCGAAAATGCCGCAGCCCAGGATGGTGGTGTGCATCAGGCGTCCGGGCACCCGATTGAGCCAGGGGGCGAGCCCCTCGAACATCTGCTCGGACAGCTTGGTTCTGAACAAGATCTCGCCCATCCAGATGAACAGGGGCAGGGCGGCGAGCTCCCAGGAAGCATTGGACTCCCACATGGCCGAAAACAGATTCTTGCCCCAGACCGCAGCCGGCAGGTTGGTGAACATCACCATGCCGACCCAGCCCACGATGGCAAGGGTCATGGCGATCCACACGCCGCCGGTCAGCAGCAGCAGCATCACGATGAGCAGAAAGCCGCCCACTTCGACAACGTTCATACGTCCTCGCTGAAATCGCCGCGGGCATGGCGCTCTTCGACCGCAATCACATAGTCGGGCCGGTTGCCCCGCAGGACGTGGATGAACTGATCGGCCATTGCAAGAAAGAGCAACGCGCTGCCGATCGCGAGGCTCGATTGCGGAATCCAGATCGGGATCACGATCAGCCCGCCCGCCATGTCGCCGAACCTGGCGCTGTCGAGCACATAGAGCGTGATCGACCAGGTCAGGTACCCGGTGAACACCGTGCCGATCGCCAGCGCCACGATTTCGAGCGCGCGCCGCGGCCCGGGCGCCAGGTGCTCCATCACCAGACCCACCCGAACGAAATCGCCGTGACGGAATGTGTGGGCCAGCCCGAAGAAGGCCGCCGCCGCGGTCATCCACGAGACGATGTCGTCGGTGCCACCGGTGCGCATGCCGAGCGTGCGCATGATGGTGGCCATGAGCATGACGAAGAAGATGGCGAAAACGAAGCCACCGGCGATCGCGCCCGCGACATCGATCAATCGGGCCAGCAGCGCGCGCATGGCGACTACTTGCGGTAGGCGTCGACGATGGCCTGGCCTTCCGGACCGGCCTTCTTGAGCCAGTCGGCGATCATCACATCGCCAATTTTCTTCAGTTCAGCAGCGAACTGCGGGCTCGGCTTGAGGATGCTCATGCCGCGTGCCTTGAGCTGCTCCA
>JAYVOV010000428.1:0-5235 GCA_043757735.1 Burkholderiaceae bacterium | reverse complement strand
TGTCACACCAACGGCACGATCGCGCAGGGGGGCTTCATCACCGCCTGGATGGATGCCGCCATGGCGCATGCCGTCATGTATGACACCGACAATCAGTTCTCCGTTGCCAGTCTCGAGATCAAGGTCAGTTTTCTCGAGCGGGTGGGGCCAGGCGAGGGTATCGCCGAAGGGCGGGTGATCCGGCGCGGAAAACGCGTGGCGTTTCTCGAGGCGGAACTGTTCGACGCACAAGGCCGGATGGCCGCGATGGCGACCTCGACCGGCATGATCATTCCGCTGACCCGCTGACCCGCTGACCCGCTGACCCGCTGACCCGCTGACCCGCTGACCCGCTGACCCGCTCGGATTCGTCTGCTGTCCGCTTGTATTCGCTTACGGATCGATGTTCAAGCGCAGCGGCTCGAATCCAGCCAGTTCAAAACGCCACTCCTGGCCGACTTCTGGAAATTTGGAGGTGACCATGCTGCCCAGGATGGCGATATCGCCCTTGCGCAGCATTTGGCCCCGGCCTGCCGCACAGCCAGCCAGCCACGCCAGTGCGTCCAGGGGGTGACCCATCAGGTCGCGGCCCAGGCCTTCGCCCGCCAGCTTGTCGTCGCAGTAGACCCGGCCACTGATCTCTTGCAGATTCAGCGCATGCCAGTCGCTGCGCCGCTCGCCCAGCACCGCGCCCTCATTCCAGGCGTTGTCTGCGATCAGCTGGAAAGCATGCGCGCCCAGGCTGGCGTAGTTCGCGCCGCGATCGTCTGCCAGTTCGAAGGCCGGCCTGACCGCAGCGACCGCAGCGCCAGCCTGCTCGCGGGTACACACGCCGCCCGGCGCCGGCAGGTCTGCCGCCAGTTCAATCGCGATCTCGAACTCGATGAGCAGCCGGCCATAGGCCGAGACGCGGGTGCGGGCCGGCCCGCCGACCACCTGACGCGCCAGCAGGCGCCCGGCAACGGGCGCGTCCAGACCGACCAGCTGTTGCATCGCCTGATTGGACAGGGCAATTTTCCAGCCCACTGCGCGGCCGCATTGCCGGGCCTTGATCGCGACGAACGCGTCCTGCGCGGCATAGGCCTGGACCAGATCGGCCGGGCGGTTATGAAGCGGAAAATCACCGAAGGTGATTCGGCCCCGGTGCTGGGCGGCCAGCCAGCGGGCAATCTGCTTGGGCGTGGGGGTCATGTCGGCTCGGTGGATCACGATGACGATGACAGTACCAGAGACCGCCGGGCCGCACTACAACTGGCAATGGTGTGACAATTGGGGTCTCGATCGGTCGATACCGCCCAAGTTCCTTGGCCCGCGGCCCGGCCGACGATTCACCTGGCTGGAGAAAACCCAATGCAAGCTTCGATCTACACCTTATCGGCCCCGATCTTCACACGCATGCTGGGGAACCTAGATGCCATCCTGGACAAGGCAATCGCCCACGCGGCGCAGCGCCAGATCGACCCGACGGTGCTGATGGCCAGTCGGCTGTTCCCCGATATGCTGCCGATGTCCCGGCAGATTCAGGTCGCCTGCGATTTCGCCAAGGGCACGGTGTCGCGACTGTGCGGCGAAGAGCCGCCGAAGTGGGACGATACAGAGACCTCGCTGGCAGACCTTAAAACGCGCATCGCGCGTACTGTGGCGTTTGTCGCCGGTTTTGCACCGGCCCGGTATGAAGGCGGCGACACGCGCGTGATCGAGCTCAAGATCCGTGGCGAAACCGTCCACATTGCGGGACTCGACTATCTGACCAGAATGGCATTGCCCAATTTTTTCTTTCACGTGACCACGGCGTACGATCTGCTGCGCAAGGATGGCGTGGCAATCGGCAAGCGGGACTTCATCGGGCCGTCCTGATATTTAGCCAATCAACAGGGGGAGACTATGAACGCGATCACTCGACAAGTGCAGCGAGCGCAGGCAATTGTCGGCACGGTTTCTGAGATCCGCGCCATCGAGGCGCAGCACGGCGTGACCCGAGATAGCCTGGCGCGAATCAAGCAGGCGCTGCTCGACCTGGCGGCGCGGCGCGAGCTGTTCCCGATCGCTGACTTTCCTTTTCCGCCACCTGACGCGGCGCGCAACAACACTTTGTATCGCCTCTCCGAAGACCCGGATCACCGCTTCGCGCTGTACGCCCAGGTGTCGCGCGGTGGTACCGACACGCCGGCCCATGATCACACCACCTGGGCGGTGATCGTCGGACTCGAGGGCGAGGAGCTCAACAGGCTCTACGAACACGATGGTCGGGGCGGCGTGGCGCAGGGCGATACCTTCATGGTGAAGCAGGACACCGGCATCGCTTTCATGCCTGCAGATCTGCATTCAATCCATATGGTTCCCGAGCGCGCGGTGCTCAACTTCCACATGTACGGACTCGCGCTCGAGCAATTAGACGCTCGCCGCTACTACAAGCCGGCAACCCACGACTGGGCGCATTTTCCGGCCAGCAGTGGCATTCGGGACCTGCCCGCCGCGAGCTGACCCATCTGCGCGGCGCGTGCCACGCGCTATGCGCCGAGTCTGGTGAGCGCGCGGCGCGGTTGAATCAGACGGAGCTGACGTCTCGTGCGGGCGTGCCGGCAAAAATGGCGAGTGCTTCAGCCAGGGCCTGCCGGTTGATGGGTTTGGCGACGTGGTCGTCGATCCCTGCCTGCAGGCAGACCTCGCGGTCGCGGTCGCGGTCCGCCGCGTTGGCGGTCATCGCGGTGATCGCGGTGATCGGCGTGCGCCGGTCGGCGTATCGGCGTTCCCACTGGCGAATGCGACGCGTGGATTCCAGGCCATCCATGATGGGCATCCGCATGTCCATCAGAACCACATCGAATGGCGCGGTCATGAACGTCTTCAGGGCAAGCGCACCATTGGCGGCGGTCGGGACCTGATGCCTGAGGCGGCTCAGCAGTGTTTTAGCGCGTTTCTGATTGACCGGATTGTCCTCGGCCAGCAGCACTTCGAGTCCCCCCGATTGGCCCGCGGCAATCCTGCTGATCGCCGACGCCGCTTCGATTGTCGTTGCGGGTGCATCTTGTTCCCCGCGGGCTGTGCACCGAAAGCTGCGGCCCTTGCCGAGTTCGCTTGTCACGTCAATTCTTCCATCATCTGTTCGATCTTCCGCACGATGATCCGGCTTGCCGCCAGAGTGATGGCGGCCCGCTCGCGCTGGGCCCGCAGGCAACTCGCGGTGCTGCTCAGCACTGTCATGGTCTGGCGGAAATTCAGGCGCGCGTCGTCGGTCGGGGCGCCGGGCTGAAGCGCGACTATCCTCGAGAATCTCGCGTTCGCCGGCCGCTCTTTGTTTCGTCTCGCGTTCGCCGGCCGCTCTTTGTTTCGATAAGCGGTCGGTTTATTGTTCTACTGTCGGGCGCCAGCCGTCTGGTCGAGCGCCAGCCGGTTGCGAATCCATCAGGCGTGTGCGTGGGTCGCGAGAAACTTCAGCAGGTGCGTCGTCACCGCTTCAGGCTGCTCCTGCTGAACCCAATGCCCGGCGCCGTCAATCAGGTGAACGCCGACAAAGCGGCTGCAGGCCAATTCAGCCATGCGTTGAAGATCACCCGGCCTCTGCTGCGTGCCCCAGTCGCTGCTGCCCGCAATGAAGGCCGCCGGCACATCGATACGGCGTCCCGAAAAGAGCTGCTGCTCGGCCGTCTGTATGTCCGATGTCCCGCAGCGGTACCACTGCAGTCCACCCTGAAAACCGGTGCGCGTGAACTCGTCGCTGTAGACCCGCAGTTCGGCGTCGGGAAGCCAGTGGCAGGCGGCGATCGCGGCGCGTGTCGGCATGTGTTCGGCGACCGTCTGGGCCATATCGGCACTGCGGTTCATCACGTAGTAGGTGGGCATCCTGGCCAGTTCATCGGCGGCCCAGGACTGCAGCACGAAGGGTCGATTGCCAGGCCAATCGGCGCTCTTGTGATGGTAGTAGGCCCGCAGGAAGGCGTGAATGCCCTGCGGGCACAGGCGCATGTCGGCATCTGCCGACGGAGTGGAGTAGTACCACTGGTAGTGCTTGCGCGGCACCGGCAGAGCAGCGAGCTGCGCATCGAGCTGCGCGGCGCCGGGCGCAGGCGCGAATCGCATCGAAACACCACCTGGCAGCTGGCGTTCTGCGGGGTCGGCCGCGCTGTCGCCAGGCGCCACGACCGGCACAGCGGGGGGGCCACCGAACGGCGCACTCATCAGCACGACGGAGCGGAACACATCGGGGCGCAGCAGCGCGCACCAGGCCGCCAGCGGGGCGCCGAAGTCGTGGCCGACGACCGCCGCGGCCGAGTGATGGCCGAGCGCTGTCAGCAGTCCCATCGTGTCGCGCATCAGATTCAAGAAGCGGAACGGCGCGATGTCGGAGTCGTATCGGGCGTTCCATCCGGTGGTCCGCCCATAGCCCCTGTGATCGGGTGCGACGACATGGAATCCGGCCTGCGCCAGCGGCAGCATCACCTTTCGCCAGCTGTAGGCGAGCTCCGGAAAGCCGTGCAGCAGCAGCACGCAGGGCCGGC
This sequence comes from Burkholderiaceae bacterium, assembly GCA_043757735.1. GTDB lineage: Bacteria > Pseudomonadota > Gammaproteobacteria > Burkholderiales > Burkholderiaceae_E > Quisquiliibacterium. Next base: position 757 of record JAYVOV010000428.1, on the reverse strand, counting down.
CGGCCGGCTCGTGGCCAGCCTCCAGGAAATGGATGTTCAGTCCGTTGATGCCCGGCATCTGGCGCGAACGGATGCCGTTGGGCAGGGGCAGATCTGGCAGCGTGGTCGACATGGCGTGTTCCTGATTGAATGCCTTGCAAACTACCAAATAACGTCGCCTCGCGCAGGGGCCCGTAGAATTCTCCCCCTGCCTTCGTTTCGAGAGTGCTGCCATGACGCAGAGTTTTGAATCCGACAAGACCTCGCAGGTCGACGATGCGCGCATCATCGCCGTCGACGTGCTGCCGCCCCCAGAGCAGCTGATCCGGTTTTTCCCGGTGGCCGGCGGGCCGATTGAGGCCTTCGTTGCGTCCAGCCGCGAGCGGGTGTGTCGGATCGTCCACGGTCTGGACGATCGCCTGCTGGTGGTGATCGGGCCCTGCTCGGTCCATGACCCGCGGTCCGCCATCGAATACGCGTCCCGCCTGGCGGCGCTGCGCGCCGAGGTCGACGATGCCCTGGAAATCGTGATGCGCGTGTATTTTGAGAAGCCGCGCACTACCATCGGCTGGAAGGGGCTCATCAACGACCCTTATCTGGATGGCAGCTTTCGCATCCAGGAGGGGTTGAGAATGGCTCGCCATCTCCTCATCGACATCAACCGGATGGGTCTGCCGGCCGGTGGCGAGCTGCTCGACACGTTGTCGCCCCAGTACATGGCCGATCTGCTCAGCTGGGGGGCGATCGGCGCACGGACCACCGAAAGCCAGGTTCATCG
>JAYVOV010000427.1:0-5248 GCA_043757735.1 Burkholderiaceae bacterium | reverse complement strand
TGGCCGCGCACAGTGCGAACACCACCGCATGCGGCCAATGAGAAACCTCGGCGAAGACCCGATCGTGTCGATCTGCGTCGAGTTCGACGACGCGGGCGCCAAGCCCTGCCCAGAAGCCGCGGACCCGCGCCACCGTCTGCGCGCTGTTGCACGGCTGGGGGCAGAGAATGGCAAGCGCTCCTCGGAACAGGTCGGCTCGCGCCGCGCTCGGGCCATTGCGCTCAGAACCCGCAATGGGGTGAGCCGGCACGTAACGGTCGAGCGCGCCCTGCAATCGGGCCTGCGCCGCCATGACCGTGCTGAATTTGGTGCTGGCACAGTCGGTCAGCAGCGCATCGGGGTGCAGGTGCGGCACAAGTGCCGAAAACAAGGCCGGCTGAGCGGAAATCGGCGCTGCCAGCACGATCAGATCGGCGCCCGCGACTGCCTGCCCGACCGAAGCGGCGGCACTGTCGAGCAGACCCAGCGACAGGGCCTCCCGCGCGTCGTGTCCCGGCGTGTAACCGACAACATGGCGCGCAAGACCCGCCGCGCGACACGCAGCGGCAACCGAGCCGCCGATCATGCCCACGCCCAGCAGCGCGATCCGCTCGAATGGCGGCACAAGGAACTCGGCCATCGGGACGCTCAGGCCAGCGCGCCGCGCAGAGCCTTCAGAAAGACTTCGTTTTCAGCGGGCAGACCCACCGAAATGCGCAGCCACTCGGGCAGGCCGTAATTGCCCACTGGCCGCACGATGACGCCGGCCCGCAGCAGCTTCTCGTAGACAGCGGCGCCATTGCCGACCTTGACCAGCACAAAATTGCCGAACGACGGCACGAAGGGCAGCCCGAGCTCGGCAAACGCGCCCTGCAGCCGCTCAACGCCCTGCAGATTGATCTCGTAGCTGCGCTGCAGAAAGGCTGCATCGGAGAGCGCGGCCACGGCGGCAGCCTGGGCAATCGAGTTCACATTGAAAGGCTGTCGAACCCGGTTGAGCAGGTCGGTGAGTTCCGGCTGCGCCAGCCCATAGCCCACGCGCAGGCCCGCCAGCCCGTAGGCTTTCGAGAACGTGCGCGACACCAGCAGATTGGGGTAACGCTTGACCCAGGCGGTGGAGTCGAAACGGTGCTCGGGCTTGAGATATTCGTTGTAGGCCTCGTCGAGCACCACCACCACCGATGCCGGCACCTTGGCCAGAAAGGCTTCGATGGCCGCCGCCGGCAGAAAGGTGCCGGTGGGGTTGTTGGGATTGGCGATGAAGATGAGGCGGGTGTCTGGCGCGATGACCGCCGCCATCGCATCCAGGTCATGACCGTGGTCGCGCGCCGGCACGACCAGCGCGCGCGCACCGACCTCCTGCGTGGCGAGCGCGTACACCGCGAACGAATACTGCGCGTAGATCACCGACTCGCCGGGCTGCACCAGGGCATGCGCGGCCAGTTCCAGCGTGTCGTTGGAACCATTGCCCAGGGTCACCCAGGTGGTGGGTACGTCGTAGCGCCCGGCCAGCGCAGACTTGAGCTCGAAGCCGTTGGAATCAGGGTAACGCCCGAGTTCGCCGGCCACCGCCATCATTGCCGCGCGTGCCGAAGCCGGCATGCCCAGCGGGTTTTCATTGGAGGCGAGCTTGACGATGTCTTCTTCGCGCAGGCCGTACTCGCGGGCCAGCTCCGAGATGGGCTTGCCAGCCTGGTAAGGCGCGATGCCACGGACGTATTCTGGCGCGTGAAATTTCATGACGATGCCCTGGGGTAGGAGCCGACCACCTTGTAGAAGGCGGCATTGCTGCTGAGTTCAGCCAGTGCCGCCGCCACCTGCGGGTCGCGTTCGTGGCCGATGAGATCGAGATAGAAGTAGTACTCCCAGGTGCCCTGGCGGGCCGGCCGGGATTCGAAGCGCTTCATGGACACGCCGTGGCGGGCCAGGGGTTCGATGAGCGCATGCACCGCGCCGGCACGATCAGGCACCGACAAGATAAGCGTGGTCTGGTCGGCGCCGCTGGGCGAACACTCGTGCCAGCCGATCACCACGAAACGCGTGCGGTTCTGGGGGTCGTCCTGGATGGCGCTGGCCACCGCGAGCAGACCGTAGGCGAGCGCCGCGCTGTCACCGGCAACCGCTGCGGTGGCCGTGTCTTCACCAGCGAGACGCGCGCCTTCGGCATTCGACGACACCGGCACGCGCGCGATCCCGGCACAGTTGCGATCGAGCCAGCCCTGGCACTGGGCCAGCGCCTGCGGATGAGCGCAGACGCGGGTGACGCCGTCGAGCTTGCCAGAACGCGTCAGCAGGTTGTGGCGGACGGGCAGTGTGACCTCGCCACTGATGCGCAGCGGCGACTGGAGCAGCAGGTCGAGCGGCCGGGTGACCGCGCCTTCGGTGGAGTTTTCCACCGGCACGATGCCGAAGTCGACCCCACGCGCCTCGGTAACCCGGAACACTTCGTCGACACTTGCGCAGGCAACGGCTTCGACACCATGCCCGAACTGACGCAGCAGCGCCTGTTCACTGTAGGTGCCGGCCGGACCGAGATAGGCCACCCGCATGCGCCGCTCGAGTTCGCGGCAGGCCGACATCACCTCGCGCTGGATCGCCTCGATGGCATCGCCCCCCAGCGGACCGGGATTGATCTGGCGCAGCCGTGTGATGACCTGGGACTCGCGCTCCGGTCGATAGACCGGCGCATTGGTCAGTTTTTTGACCTCGCCGACCTCCTGTGCCAGGCGGGCGCGCTGGTTCAGGAGTTCGACCAGACGCGTATCGACTGCGTCGATGCGATCGCGCAGATCGCCCAACTGGCGATCCGGGAATGGGGTATGGGGCGCTTCGGACATGGTCGGATGTTAGCAAACAGGCGCCCGCGGTCGCGACCGGTGGTGCGTGGCGACTTGCACCACGCACCGTGCCGGCGGTTTTATGAACCCGAAGGCTCGGCGTCGCCGCTGGAATTGGACTGCGGCTGATCAGGCGCGGCCGCGTCGACCTCGAGTCCGAGGTCTTCGTCAGGGTCGGCTTCAACGACGCGCTGCACACCCGACAGGCGCATGCCCTGATCGACGCTGATCAGCGTGACGCCCTGCGTGGCGCGACCCATCTCGCGGATCTCGGAGACCCGGGTACGCACCAGAATGCCGCCGGTGGTGATCAGCATGAGCTCGTCGCGCGGCTCGACCAGCACCGCCGCGACCACCCGCCCGTTGCGCTCGCTGGTCTGGATGGCGATCATGCCCTTGGTGCCGCGGCCATGACGGGTGTATTCGCTGACGGGTGTGCGCTTGCCGTAGCCGTTTTCGGTGGCGGTCAGCACCGATTGGGTCTCGCTTTCGGCGACCAGCATCGAGATCACGTGCTGACCGTCTTCGAGCATCATGCCGCGCACACCACGCGCCGCGCGGCCCATTGGGCGCACGTCGTTTTCGTCGAAGCGCACCGCTTTGCCCGAATCTGAAAACAGCATGACGTCGTGGTTGCCGTCGGTGACCGCAGCGCCGATCAGGAAGTCGCCCTCGTCGAGATCGACCGCGATGATGCCGCGCTTCATGGGCCTGGAGAAATCAGACAGCGCCGTTTTCTTGACCGTACCCAGGCTGGTCGACATGAACACGAAATGGTTGTCGTCGAAAGCGGGCACCGGCAGCACGACGGTGATTTTTTCGCCATCGGCCAGCGGGAACAGATTCACGATGGGTCGGCCACGCGAATTGCGCGTGCCCTGGGGCACTTCCCAGACCTTGAGCCAATACACCCGACCGCGATCGGAGAAGCACAGGATGAAGTGATGGGTGTTGGCGATGAAGAGCTGATCGATCCAGTCTTCGTCCTTGGTGGCGGTGGCCTGCTTGCCGCGCCCGCCGCGCTTTTGCGCCCGGTACTCCGACACCGGCTGGCTCTTCATGTAGCCGGAGTGCGACAACGTGACCACCATGTCCTGCGGGGTGATCAGGTCTTCGGTGTCGATGTCATAGGCATTGAGCTCGATGAACGATTTGCGTGCATCGCCGAACTCGGCCCGGATCGAGGTGAGCTCTTCGAGAATCAGCGCGCTGATGCGCTCGGGGCGTGCCAGGATGTCGAGCAGGTCGGTGATCGTTTCGATCACCTCACGGTACTCCTGCACGATCTTGTCCTGCTCCAGGCCGGTCAGGCGCTGCAGACGCATCTGCAGAATTTCCTGGGCCTGCGTCTCCGAGAGCCGGTAGACACCCTCGCCCTGACCGTCGTCGGGCAGCATGCCCACGCCGGGCTCGAGGCCCTCGGGCCGGTAGGCCGAAGGATCTGCGCCCGCACGCGCCAGCATCTCGCGCGCCACGCCGGCCCGCCAGTTGCGCGCCATCAGGCGTTCACGCGCAATGGGCGGGGTGGGCGACGCTTTGATCAGTTCGATCATCTCGTCGACGTTGGCAATCGCCACCGCCAGGCCTTCCAGCACATGGCCGCGTTCGCGCGCCCGGCGCAGTTCATACACGGTGCGCCGCGTGATGACTTCGCGCCGGTGCAGCAAGAAGTACTCGAGCATCTGCTTGAGGTTGAGCAGACGCGGCTGGCCATCGACCAGCGCCACCATGTTGATGCCAAAGGTGTCTTGCAGCTGGGTCTGCTTGTACAGATTGTTGAGCACGATCTCGGGCATCTCGCCGCGCTTCAACTCGATCACCACCCGCATGCCGGACTTGTCGGATTCGTCGCGGATGTCGCTGATGCCTTCGAGCTTCTTCTCGTTGACAAGCTCGGCGATGCGCTCGAGCAGCAGGCGCTTGTTCACCTGGTAGGGGAGTTCGTCGACGATGATGGCCTGCCGGCCGACCCGATCGGTGTCTTCGAAATGGGTCTTGGCCCGCATCACCACCCGACCGCGGCCGGTGCGGTAGCCTTCGCGCACCCCCGACACACCGTAGATGATGCCGGCGGTGGGAAAATCTGGCGCCGGCACGATCTCGATCAGCTCATCGATGTCTGTTTCCGGGCGGCGCAGCAGCAGCAGGCAGGCGTCGATGATCTCGTTGAGGTTGTGCGGCGGAATGTTGGTCGCCATGCCCACCGCGATGCCGGCCGATCCATTGATGAGCAGGTTGGGAATGCGCGCCGGCAGAACCGTGGGCTCGTTTTCCTTGCCATCGTAGTTGGGCGTGAAATCGACGGTTTCCTTGTCGATGTCGGCCAGCAGTTCGGCGGCGATCTTGTCGAGCCGGCACTCGGTGTAGCGCATGGCCGCCGCGTTGTCGCCGTCGACCGAGCCGAAATTGCCCTGCCCGTCAACCAGCGTGTA
>JAYVOV010000426.1:0-5252 GCA_043757735.1 Burkholderiaceae bacterium | reverse complement strand
ATGTGCTCGAACCCGACCAGAGGCGCCTGTCGGCGGCGCTGATGCGGGTCAATCACGTGGGCGAAGTCTGCGCACAGGCGCTCTACGATGGCCAGGCTGCCAGCGCGCGCGATCCCGCGCTGCGGGAGCAGTTTCGTCAGGCCGCCCAGGAAGAGGCGGACCATCTCGCCTGGACGCGGCAGCGCATCGAGGAGCTTGGCGGTCGGCCGTCCCTGCTCAATCCATTCTGGTATGCGGGGGCATTCGGCCTCGGCCTGCTGGCCGGCCGGGCGGGCGACCGGGTCAGCCTGGGTTTCATGGCCGAGACCGAGCGTCAGGTTGAGAGTCACCTGGAAGGGCACTTGCACCAGTTGCCCCAGGAAGACCATCGTTCCCGGGCTGTGGTGTCGCAGATGAAGCTGGACGAGGCCGAACATGCCCAGACCGCGATCCGCCTGGGCGGCGCTGAACTGCCGGCACCGGTCAGGTCAGCGATGCGGGTGGCGGCCATGGTGATGACCGCGACGGCGTACTATCTTTGACAGGTGAGGGGGTATTTGCCCAGGTTGCTGCAGCCACCAGATCCCTGCGTTTGCAACGGCCCGACAGATACAAATTTCCTGCGCATACAGATAGCTACGTCGCCGCCCGCCACCCGCATTGGCAGGTTTCGTGGGGTTGCGTGGTTGCGGGCGCGCCCGATCAGTCTTCGATGACTTCCCAGTCCATAGTGATGGCTGCGGTCTTGGCCAGCATGGCAGAGGCCGAACAATATTTGTCATGCGAGAGCTTGATGGCTCTCTCGACCAGGTTCGGCTTCAGGCCCCGACCCCTGACGACGAAATGGAAGTGGATGGCGGTAAACACCTTGGGGTCGGCGTTGGCCCGTTCGGCTTTGAGATGGACGTCGCAGGCGCGGATGTCCTGGCCGCTCTTGCGCAGGATCACGACCACATCGTAGGCGGTGCACCCGCCTGTTCCTGCCAGCACGAGTTCCATCGGTCGTGGCGCCAGGTTGTTGCCACCGCCTTCGACCGCGCCATCCATCAAGGTTGCGTGTCCGCTGCCGCTCTCGGCCAGAAAGCTCATGCCGCTCGGTCCGGCCCATCTGACGGTGCATTCCATTGGATCTCCTGAAGATACGGCGGGGCGAGGCCCCGGCATGCGCTGCTGGTGCGGCGCATGAAAAATGGATTAAGGAAGTGACGCTATTTTCGCTGAGGCAGCCTATTTGCTGCAATGCGACAAATATCTTGCGCTGCAGCAATTGGATCGGTAAACTTCACCTCATTGGTTGTCCATGACGACCCACCAATGTCTCCTCCACCCTCCTCCTTTGGTGGATTCAGCCCGATCCCTCGGATCGGGCTTTTTTTTGGGTGCCCAGAATGGGCGTACCCTTGGCGAAACGGCCTGAATTGGGCGATTTTTCAGGCAACCTTTGACGCCGGCGTATTTAGCGCGCTAAAATAGCAGGCTTTCCGCCAGGGGCTATTTGCTTGGGCGGGTGTTCCTCTACAGGTAATCCGATGAAGACGTTTTCCGCCAAGGCCCACGAGGTGACGCATGACTGGTTTGTGGTCGATGCCACCGACAAGGTGCTCGGCCGCTTGGCAGCCGAAATCGCGCTGCGCCTGCGCGGCAAGCACAAGCCTGAATTCACGCCGCACGTCGATACCGGTGATTTCATCGTTGTCGTGAATGCTGGTCAGTTGCGCGTCACGGGCGACAAAGCCCAAGGCAAGAAGTACTACCGCCACAGTGGCTACCCCGGTGGCGTTTCTGAGACCACTTTCGGCAAAATGCAGTCGCGCTTCCCCGGACGCGCGCTTGAACACGCCGTCAAGGGCATGCTGCCGAAAGGCCCGCTGGGCTACGCGATGATCAAGAAGCTGAAGATCTACGCCGAGCCCACCCACCCCCATACCGCGCAGCAGCCCAAGGCTCTGGAGATCTGACATGATCGGCGATTATTACTACGGTACAGGCCGTCGCAAGACTTCAGTGGCCCGTGTGTTCCTCAAGAAGGGCAGCGGCCTCATGGTCGTCAACGGCAAGCCGCTGGCCAGCTATTTCGCGCGTGAGACCGGCCGCATGGTCGTGCGTCAGCCGCTCGAGCTCACCAACAACCTCGAAGCCTTCGACGTCATGGTGAACGTCGACGGCGGTGGCGAAAGTGGCCAGGCGGGTGCGGTGCGTCACGGCATCACCCGCGCCCTGATCGATTTCGACGAAACCCTCAAGCCCACCTTGTCGCGCGCTGGTCTCGTCACTCGCGATGCCCGCGAAGTCGAGCGCAAGAAGGTCGGCCTGCACAAAGCGCGTCGGCGCAAGCAGTTCTCCAAGCGCTGATGCCGGCGCTGGCGAAGGCATCGCTTTCGTCGCTTCCTGCATGACCGCCAGCAAAAGCCGCCTCAGGCGGCTTTTGTCGTTTGCGCTTCACCGATGGCGTGGCCGCACCGCACCAGCCCACATCATCCGGCTTCGAACTTCATGGGGTCGGCGAATTCTGGCGCTGATCTCAGCCTTGCTGTTGGGCATCGGCGTGGGCTGGTGGCTTGGGGATCGGTCGCCCCCATCGAGCCTGCGTGCCGCGGATGATGATGGGACGCAAGGTGATATGGCTCGCCAATGGCGCGCCGAGCGGCTCCGGCTGGAGGCGATCGCCAATGCGGCCGACAGCAATGTGCAGGTGGAGCGCACCGCCGCGGATCGGCTGGCGCTTCAGGCGCGCGAGCTCGAGCTGGACAATGCGCGACTCAAGTCGGATCTGGCGTACCTCGAAACGCTTCTCCCTGCCGGCGATGGCCAGAGTGGCGTGGCGGTCAGGGGCTTGCGAGTCGAGGTCGATCTGGCTGGATCGCAACTGCAGATTCGGGCTCTCGTGACCCAGGGGGGGCGGATCGACAAGGACTTCACCGGCGCGGCGCAGATCGTGTTGCAATTGTCGGCGCAAGGCCGAACCGTCTCACAGTTGTTTCCCGACGCAAATTCGGCACCGGCGTTGCGCGAGGCCCTGAAGCTGAATTTTCGGCGCGCGCATCGGGTGCAGGCAGTGGTACCGTTGCCGGCCGGCGCCATTGTGCGATCGGTACAGTTGCGGGTCCTGGCGGGCGGCGCCGTACATGCCCAGCAGACAGCGATGCCTTGAGGCTGTTGTCGTGCGTGTGACCGATCTTGTCGAAACCGGGGAAACTTGCATGTTTGGCAGCAGGAAACTGGGCGTTGGTCCGATCGAGAGTCTGATCGGCGTCGGGACGGTGGTCGAAGGCAATGTCCGCTTCAAGGGCGGGCTGCGTATCGACGGTGAGGTGCAGGGGAGTGTCAGTGCGGCCGATGGCGCCAGCGGCGCGCTGATCGTGTCCGAACAGGGACGGGTGCGCGGACCGGTTCACGCGGCCCACCTGATTTTGAACGGACTGATCGAGGGGCCGGTGCAGGTCGATGAGGTGCTGGTGCTGCAGCCCAAAGCCCGAATAATCGGCAATGTGCGCTATCGGTCGCTGGAGATGCATCCGGGGGCCATCATCGAAGGGGCACTTGCCCCTCTTGAAAGTGGGCGGCCCGCGCTCAAACTGGCTGTGAACAAAGACTGAGCTGTTGCCAGGCGGCTTGCGAGTCACCCGCCGATAGCCGGACCTGGTGCAGGGTTAAGATGCCGGTACTAGAATGATCGATTGATTGGAGAGTTTCAAATGAACGCAGTCGCCGAGATGCCCGCCCCTTTGGTGTTCACCGAGAGCGCGGCCGACAAGGTCAAGCAGCTGATCGACGAAGAGGGCAACAACAACCTGAAACTGCGTGTATTCGTGCAGGGTGGTGGTTGCTCGGGCTTTCAGTACGGTTTCACCTTCGACGAAGAAACCAACGAAGACGACACCGTGATGAGCAAGAATGGGGTGATGCTGCTCATCGACGCCATGAGCTACCAGTACCTGGTCGGTGCCGAGATTGACTACAAAGACGACCTCGATGGTGCTCAGTTCGTCATCAAAAACCCCAACGCCACCACCACCTGCGGCTGCGGTTCTTCGTTCTCAGCCTGAGGCTGGCCGCCCGGACCCGGCACCTGCCGGGTACAGCGCGCCAAGAACGCGCAAGGCGCGTGCGCCGGTCACTGCCGGCAGATTGGCCGGCAGATCGAGCAGCCGGCACTTGGCGAGCCACGCAAACGCAACGGCTTCGACCGCCTGGGGCGGCGCACCCAGCGCGTCGGTAGTGTTCACGCTGGCGGGCGCACAGAGCGCTGCGATACGTTCGCTGAGAACAGGGTTGAACGCCCCCCCACCGCACAGGTAGACACCCGCTGGCTGGAAGTGCCGGCAGGCGGCGGCAACGGTTGTCGCGGTCAATTCGACCAGCGTTGCCTGTATGTCGGCAGGTGTGGGCGCCGACGCGGCGGGCGCGGCGGGCGCTGACGCGACATGGCGTGCCAGCCGCAGGTCCAGCCAATCGGCATTGAACAAATCGCGGCCGGTGCTTTTGGGCGCTGGCCGTTTGAAGTAGGGTTCGTCCAGCAGGATTGCCAACAGCCCGTCGTGGACTTTGCCAGCCCGTGCCAGGATGCCATCGGTGTCCTGCGGCTTGCCCAGGACTCTGCTGGCCCACAGATCGAGCAGTACGTTCGCGGGCCCGGTATCGAAGCCCGACACCGAGCCGGGTGAACCGGCTGCGCCGTTCGGGCCGGCTGTGCCGTTCGGGCCGGCTGTGCCGTTCGGGCCTAGCAGGCTGACGTTGGCGATGCCGCCCAGATTGACGATAGCCCGGCGTTCACTGGCGCTGGCGAATACGCTTGCGTGGAAAGCTGGCACAAGGGGGGCGCCTTGGCCGCCGGCCGCGATATCGGCGCTGCGCAGATCACAGACCACCGGACAGCCGCAGAGTTCGGCCAGCAATGCGCCATCGAGCAGTTGCAGGGTGTAGCCGACTTCGGGCCGATGACGGATGGTCTGCCCGTGCGCGCCAACCGCCAGCGGCCTTGCACCTGGCGGCGCCGCCGCAATCAGTCGATTGCAGATCTGCGCATACGCATGGGTCAGGGCAACGCGGGCCAGGGCGGCCCGATGCAGTTCGTTCTCGCCCGGCGATTGCAGGCGCAGCAGCTCGGCCCTGAGTTCGGGCTCGATGGCCTGACTCTGAAAGGAGAGAGTGCGCGGCCGACTGCCTGTCCATTGCACCAGCGCGCCATCGATGCCATCGAGGCTGGTGCCTGACATCAGGCCCAGGTAGAGGGCTGAATCGGGAGCGGCTGCCATAGGGAGTGGCGCGAAGCG
>JAYVOV010000425.1:0-5269 GCA_043757735.1 Burkholderiaceae bacterium | reverse complement strand
GCACTCAGGCGCCGTCCGGTGCCGGCTATGCGCTGGAGAACCGGCTGATTGTCTCGCGGGTTTTGCCGGAGCTTTTCCGCGATCTGCGGGTCCTGCATCAGGCCAGTTTTTTCGCGGGTTTTCGCGACACGCTGAGCCGTCAGGCCGCCAGTGAAGACGGCCCGCCGCTGACCGTGCTGCTCACGCCGGGTCCCTACAACGAGACTTACTTCGAACATGCGCTGCTGGCCCGTTATCTCGGGTTTCCGCTGGTCGAGGGGGCCGATCTGGTGGTCCGCGACGGCCGCGTCTGGCTCAAGACTCTTGAAGGTGGCCGGCGGGTCCACGCGATCGTGCGCCGCCTCGATGAAGAGTATTGCGACCCGCTCGAACTTCGTGCCGATTCAGCACTGGGCGTGCCAGGGCTGGCCGACTGCGCCCGTCGCGGGTCGGTGGTGCTGGCCAATGCGCTGGGTTCCGGTGTGCTGGAGTCAGGTGCCTTGCTCGGGTTCCTGCCGGCGATCGCCGAACGCCTTCTGGGTGAGAAGCTCAAGATTCCGTCGGTGGCCACCTGGTGGTGCGGCGAGCCCGCGGCGCAGGAAGATGCGTTCGAGCATCTGGAAGGAGTGGTCTTCAAACCGGCCAGTCCAAGCCATCGATTCGAACCTGTTTTCGGCCAGGATCTCGATGCCGCAGCCACGCTGGAATTCCGCGAGCGGGTGCGCCGCCATCCGGAGCGCTACGTGGCGCAGGAGCTGGTCAACGTGTCGCAGGCGCCGGTGCTCGAGAGCGGCCAATCGATGCGGATCGGTGCGCGGGCCCTGGGCCTGCGGGTATTCGCCGCAGCCAGCGCCGGCGGTTATTCGGTGATGCCGGGTGGCCTGGCGCGTGTCGCCTCCGGGCCGGATGTCAGGGTCGTGTCGATGCAGCGCGGCGGCGCCTCCAAGGACACCTGGGTCCTGTCGACCGGTCCGGTGAACACCGCTTTTACCCTGCTGCGGTCCACCGTGGGCGCCGACGATCTGGTGCACTCTGGCGCGGTCCTGCCCTCGCGGGTGGCTGAAAACTTGTTCTGGTTCGGCCGCTACTCCGAGCGCAGCGAAGACTGCGCCCGATTGCTCAGGCTCAGCCTGAACCACCTGCTTGGCAGTGCCGAGGAAGCCGCATCGGAAGCTGCAGCCACGCTGGCTCTGGCACGTCGTTTCGGGCTGCTGGCAGCCGACGAGGCGCCAGACGAGGGGCTGGTGCAGGCCGCTTGCGGCGCCGATCACGCGTTCGGGCTGGCGGGCAATCTGCGCCAGTTGTCGCGAGTGGCCCACAGCCTTCGCGACCGACTCTCGGCCGACAACTGGCGAAGCTTGAACCGCCTGACTCAGTCCGCTGTGATCGAAGGCGAACCAGGTCTTCTGGAGGCGCTGAGCCTGGTTGATCGAGCGATCACCGGCCTGGTGACCTTGTCGGGCTATGCGTTCGATGGCATGACCCGCGACACCGGCTGGCGATTCTTGTCGATCGGCCGGCGCATCGAACGCCTGAGCTTCATCTGCCTGGCCTTGCAGACAGCACTCCACGATGGGCGAGATGCTGGTCTGAGCTGGCTGCTCGAATTGACTGACTCGAGCATCACCTATCGAACGCGATATCTGAGCAGCCCCGAGTGGCTGCCGGTCCTCGACCTGATCATCATGGACGACGGTAATCCGCGGGCCCTGCGATTTCTCGCCGATGGGGTGCTCGATTTCCTGCGCAAGCTGGAGCTGCGCTTCGGGCCCTGCGGCGGCGACGAACTCGAGGCGACGCTGACCGGATTGCGCGCGCTCGATCCCGCGCAAGACCTGCACCCCGACAGCGCGCGCCTGATCGAGACGCTGGCCCGGCTTCGCCAGTCGGCGTTCGCAGTCAGCGATCAACTCACCACGCGGTTTTTTGGCCAGGCGGTGGTGATGCAGCAGACGCCGCTGTCGGCATAGGGAGAACACGATGCCGCGCCGCTACGAGGTGATCCACGAGACCGAGTACCGCTACGAGTGGCCGGCCGACAGCGCCTGGCAGCTCGCCCATCTGCGCCCCCGCGTCACCGATCACCAGACGGTGCTGAGGCATCACCTCGAAATCGAACCCCTGCCGTCAGAGCTGGATGCGGGGGTCGATTACTTCGGCAATCCGGTGCAGCGCTTCGCGGTGCCGGTCTCGCACGATCGCCTGCAGGTGCGCAGCGTGGCCGAAGTGATCGTCAAGCCCAGGAATCCACCGCCCAAGGTTGGGCCCTGGGAGGATCTGGTCAAAGAGATCGCCCACGGCGTGTCAGTCCTGCGTTTCGAACTTGTTCAGTTCTGCCTTGCGTCGCCGTATGTGCCTCTTCACGAAGGAGCACTGACACTGGCACGCGAGGAATTCCCGGCCGGGCGCGATGCGCTGCTGGGGCTCGAAGGTCTGGCTCGCCGTATTCACGCCGAGTTTCAGTTCGATTCCGATGCCACTCACATCGGGACTCCAATGAGTGAAGTGCTGGCGACGCGCCGAGGCGTATGCCAGGATTTTGCGCATGTGATGATCAGCGCTCTGCGCGGGCTCGGCCTGCCGGCGCGCTACGTGAGTGGTTATCTGCTCACCGAGCCGCCGCCCGGACAGCCGCGCCTGATCGGCGCCGACGCTTCCCATGCCTGGGTGTCGGTCTGGTGCGCCGGCGCGGGCTGGATCGATGTCGATCCGACCAACGGCAAGCTGGCCGATCAGGCCTTCATCACGCTGGGCTGGGGGCGCGATTACGGCGACGTGGCGCCCTTGCGCGGTGTGGTCTGGGGCGGCGGCAAACAGCAGCTCGATGTGCGGGTGACCGTCTCACCTTGTTGAGCTGGTTGAGCTGGTTGAGCTGGTTGATCTGGTTGATCTGGCCGCGCCGCGCGACGCTGCCCACCGGCCCATGATGGTCCGCAATGTGGTGGTCTGCGCGCGCCAGTGGGTCTGACGATCGCGGTGAGCATGCCGGGATAGAACGCGCCGGAAACAGCATTCACAACGTAGGGCCCGCCAAAGCGGATCGTCAGCTCGCGGGTCGCCAGCGAAAGCGAGGACATCTAGGGCTTTCGGGCAGCACGCGCGGCGCCGCGGCTGCACGCTGCACGCTGCACGCTGTGCGAGGGCGTGACCAGGACTGCGCTGTCGTTCAGGACAGGGGTTTCAATTGCTGCAGCAGCGTCGGCACCAACTCGCTGACGGTCGGGTGAATGTGCATCGATCGTGAGATGACGGTGTACGGCTGCTTGGCGGCCATCACGTCCAGCAGGGCATGTATGACCTCGTCGCCGTTGAGTCCGAGGATGGCCGCACCCAGCAGCAACTGGGTGTCGGCGTCGACAAGTACTTTCATGAAGCCCTGCGTTTCGCCGGCTTCGCGCGCCCGCCCGACGCGCTGCATCGGCATTTTGGCGCGCAGCACTTTGCGCCCGCTGGCCCGGGCTTCGGTTTCGGTGATGCCGATACGACCCAACGCGGGGTCGATGAACAACGCGTAGCAGGGGATGCGGTCGGTGATGCGGCGCGGGTCGTTGTCAAACATGTTGGCGACGACGATCTCGTGATCGTTCCACGCGGTGTGCGTGAAGGCGCCACGGCCGTTGCAGTCGCCGACGGCCCACACGCCGTCTGCGCTGGTCCGGCATTGGTCGTCGACGACGATGTAGTCACGATCGTCGGTGCGGATGCCGGACCGATCGAGCCCGAGTCCATCCGTGTTGGGTCGGCGGCCGACGGCCAGCAGGACATGGCTGCCGCTTATGCTGGGGCTGTCCGTGCCGCACGCCGTGCCGACGACGATCTTCTCGCCGTCCTGCGCCAGCGACAGGCACTCGGCGCCCAGTTCGAAACGCACGCCTTCGGCTTCGAGGATGCCGCGAATGGCATCAGAAACATCGGCATCTTCGCGCGGCAGCAGCCGGGTCGACTTTTCCACCACCGTCACCGCTGACCCGAACCGGCGCATCATTTGCGCGAACTCCAGGCCGATATAGCTGCCGCCGACGATGACCAGGTGTTCGGGCACCTCGGCCAGTTCCATGATCGACACGTTGTCGAGCGTCGTCACGCTGTCGATCCCCGGCAGCGGCGGGCGAACCGAGCGCCCGCCGACATTGAGGAAGATGCGCGGCGCCGTCAGCCGCTGGCCTTCAACTTCGACCGCAGCCGGACCGACGAATCGGGCGTCGCCGACGATCACTTCCACGTTCTTCAGGCCACGCATCCATGCCTCGACCGCCTCGCGCGACTGCATGACGATGCCGTCTTTGCGCGCCTTGACGCGCGCCATGTCCACGCTGAGTCGGCCGATGTCGAAGCCGTATTCCGCACCGCGTCGGGCCTGGCGGATCGCGCGGGCGCTCGCTACCAGGGTCTTGGTCGGCACGCAGCCGGTGTTCACGCAGGTTCCACCGAAGTGGTGACGCTCGATGACCGCCGTCCGGAGCCCCTGCGCGCTGCAGCGTGCGGCAATCGCCGGACCGGCCTGGCCCGCACCAATGATAATGACGTCAAATGTATGAATCGGCATGATGCAGGGCTCCGGTAGCGAAACGTAGCGTACCGCGTGCGGCCCTCCAGCGGGCCAGGATCGACTCGAACCAGAGCACCGCTCAGGCGTTCCCGCGCCGACCGGCCGACAGGTCGTTGATCGACGAAGGGCTCGCCTGCACGGGCCTTCATAGGGCCCCCGGGGCTGCAGTGCAGCGCTCACTGCAGCCCTCACTGCAGCCACAACACTCATGCGCCCGACCTCATGCCCGTCAGTGTCGGATCTCTTTGAAAGTCGTGACGAGCCAAGGGCGACAGTGATAACCGATGGCGGTCAGATGGATCCCGCGGGGTGGGCAACAAGCGCTTCGGCTTCATCCAGCGTCATTGCGATGATGTTCAGTGCGTGCACCCGCGCTGGCATCCAGTCGGACACGGCTTCGTAGGTAAGCATTCGGTAAACCCGTATGCCGATTTCGCAGGCGCAGGCGCAGGCGCAGGCGCAGGAGCAGGCGCAGGAGCAGGCGCAGGCTTCAGGCTTCAGGCGCACAGGACGGCTCGGAAGTTCCTGCGCAGAGGGTAGAGCCAGATGTCCTTGACGGGGATGATCTGCTCGTGGACACGGGACTTCTTACCGCGGCCGACAGTCTTCTTGCCGACGTGGATCCAGTTGGCGGCCTTGTATGACGTGCCGCGGTGGCGCTGGCACTCGACGAAGGTTTCGAGCAGCACGGGCTTGAAGCCATAGCGCTGCTGCCAGTCGAGGGGCAGTTGTCGGTTGACG
>JAYVOV010000424.1:0-5287 GCA_043757735.1 Burkholderiaceae bacterium | reverse complement strand
TGCGCCAGCCGCTCACCGAGCAACTCGAGCGCTGGCAGCGACTGCTGCTCGACCCCCGGCGGCCCTTCCAGGACTGGTACGCACTGCTCGAGGCGCGGGCCGAGATCCGCAAGCTGGAGCAACTGTGCGAAGAGCAGCTCGATGCGCTCCAGGAATGGCGCGATGAACGGCTGGACACCCGCAGCCGCGACGCCGATCAGCCGCATCGCCACACCGCCGGATTCACTGCTATTGCCGATCCGCTGCTCGTTCGGATCAGCGATGTCGTCGAATCACCACCCTGACTGCGGTGTTCATGCCGCTCACACTGATTACCGGCATATTCGGCATGAACTTCGAGGTGATGCCAGGCCTTCGGTCTGCTGCCGGATTCTGGTGGACGATGGCAGCGATGGCCGGCGTCGCGATCGGTTTGCTCGTTTACTTCCGCGCGCGGCGGTTCTTCTCGTCGCCGGAGCGTCAGGTGCGGCGGTCGTCGCATACCCGTGCCGCGCAGCCGTCCGCACAACGGCCAGAGCCGCCGCCAACCTGAGTTTTCACGCGCGCAGACGGCGCCGCGTGAGAACCAGCGCGAGCGCGAACGACACCACGCCATAGAGCGCCAGGACCGCAAAGCGTTCGCCCGCATCGGCAGGCCATCGACCCAGCACCAGGGGACGGGCGAGATCGACAGCGGCGGCCAGCGGCAGCCAATACGAGAACTGCGCGAGCCAGGGCGGCAGCGCGCTCATCGGGTAATAAACCCCCGAGATAAAAACCATCGGGGTGACCACCAGCGTGAAGTAGAAGGTGAAAAAATCATAGCCACGCGCCAGCGCGTTGAAGCACAGGCCCAGCCCGGCAAAAGCCAGGCCGGTCAGCACGATCACCGGCACCAGCAAGAGCAGCAGCGGCGAGCGCGACAGGTCGAGTGCGATCATCACGCCGATGATAGCCACCCCCGAGAACAGGCTCTTGGTGGCCGCCCAGAGCCATTCTGCGATCACCACATCGTCGAGCTCGACCGGCGCGTTCAGGATGGAAGCCCAGGTCTGCTGGACCTGCATCCGCGAATAGGCGGAATACAGCGACTCGAAGCTGGCAGCCATCGCGGTGCTCATGCAGACCGACCCAGCCGCCAGATACACGATGTACGGCACACCATCGACCTGCGGCAGCAGCCGCCCCAGGCCATAGCCGAACGCCACCAACGTGATCAAAGGATCGGCGATATTGCCCAGCACGCTGGCCAGCGCCAGCTTGCGCCAGACCAGCAGATTGCGAAGGTAGATCGGCAAAAACCGGAAACTAAGGGCCGGCATCGCGAACAGCGAGGGTTGTCGCATCGTCAGTCCCGTAGGTCGCGACCGGTCAGTTTCAGAAAAACATCTTCCAGGTTGGCACGCCGCTGCAGGCCTCGAACCGTCGAGTCAGCGTCCAGCGCAGCGCCCAGCGGATGAGGATCGGTGCAGTAGGCGAACACGGTATCGCCCACCGTTTCAATGCGCGCACAACCAGCGGTCTTCGATGCACGTTCGGACCAGAGCAAGGGCGAGTCGCCGACGATCTCGATGACATGGGGCTCGATCTCCTGCGTGATCAGGGCGCCAGGCTGCGCCTCCGCGATCAGCTTCCCATGGTCGATGATCGCAAGCCGGTCGCAAAGGCGTTCGGCCTCGTCCATGAAGTGCGTCGTCAGCAGGATGGTCTTGCCCCGTTTGAGGAGCTGCTTCAGGCGGTCCCAGATCAGATGTCTGGCCTGCGGGTCGAGCCCGGTCGTGGGTTCATCCAGGAACAGGACTTCCGGGTCGTTGATCAGCGCACGCGCCAGCGTCAGCCGGCGTTTCATGCCGCCTGACAACTCGCCGATCTTGGCGTCGTGCTTGCCGGATAACCCGGCGAAATCCAGCAGCGCCGGGATCCTCGGGACAATGTCGGCTGCACGCATACCGAAATAGCGTCCGAAAACCAGCAGGTTCTCGCCTACCGAAAAGTCAGGATCCAAGGCGTCGTTCTGGGGCACGACGCCGACCCGCGCGCGCGCCAGCCGCGCCTGCGCGGGTACCGACAAGCCCAAGAGTTCGATCTGGCCGCTTTGCGGCGTAGTCAGACCCAGCAACAGGCGCAAGGTGGTGCTCTTGCCCGCGCCATTCGGGCCGAGCAACCCATAACACTCTCCCGCTCGCACCGCGAACGAGAGGCCGTCGAGCGCTCGGTGCTCACCGAACGTTTTGACCAGGTCTCGCACCACAATCACGGGAGCAGCACGCGAGTTCAGTTCGAACGCCTTGCGGTTCAGAGCGGGTTTCGCGGCCAGCGCGTCAAGCATCAGAACGGCTCACAATAAATGGCGCGGGCGCCGCGATGCACACCGTGCAATCGGACGCCCGTCTCGCCAGGACCGATCAAAGCCGGCGCCGGCGTTTCACCGGGGAATCAGACGGCGGCAGCCGTCTCCGGTGCAGCGGTCTGTTCCGGCCGATCCATCAGTTCAATGTACGCCATCGGCGCATTGTCGCCGATACGAAAACCGAACTTCAGGATGCGCAGGTATCCGCCATTGCGCTTGGCGTAGCGCGGGCCCAGATCATTGAAGATCTTGACCACCATCTCGCGATCGCGAAGGCGATCGAACGCCAGTCGACGATTGGCCAGTGAAGGCTTCTTGCCGAGCGTGATCAGGGGTTCGACAACACGGCGCAACTCTTTGGCCTTCGGCAGGGTGGTCTTGATGACCTCGTGACGAAGCAGAGAATTGCACATGTTGCGCAGCATCGCTTCGCGATGGCTGCTGGTGCGGTTGAGTTTTCGAAGTCCGTGACGGTGACGCATGGTTCAGTCCTCGTGGTGTCGTCAGGGGGTACTGGCTCAGGGACGCTCAAGACCGGCCGGCGGCCAGTTCTCGAGTTTCATTCCCAGAGTCAGGCCGCGTGAAGCCAGCACTTCCTTGATTTCGTTGAGCGATTTGCGACCGAGATTGGGCGTCTTCAGAAGCTCGTTTTCAGTCCGCTGGATCAGGTCGCCGATGTAATAGATGTTCTCGGCTTTCAGGCAGTTGGCGGAACGCACCGTCAATTCAAGATCGTCGACCGGCCTCAGCAGAATCGGGTCGATCTGCGGAGCGCGAACCGCACCGGTCTCTGCCATCGGTTCCGCACCGCCCTCGAGCGCAGCGAACACCGACAGTTGTTCAACGAGGATTCGAGCCGACTGGCGGACCGCCTCTTCGGGGGCGATCACGCCGTTCGTCTCGACATCGATGATGAGCTTATCAAGGTCGGTGCGCTGCTCGACGCGGGCGCTCTCGACCATGTAGCTGACCCGGCGAACCGGCGAGAAAGAGGCGTCGAGAACGATACGTCCGATCGACTTCGTCTCCCCGAGATTGCGAACGGTACCCGGCACATAACCGCGTCCGCGCTCGACCTTGATCTGCATATCGATACGTCCGCCCTGGGTCAGGCTGGCGATCGAATGATCGGGGTTGATCACCTCGACATCGTGCGGGCAGTCAATGTCCGCAGCCGTGACCGGCCCGGCACCTTCTTTGCGCAGGGTGACGAATACCTCATCCCGATTGTGAAGCTTGAAAACGATCCCCTTCAGGTTGAGCAGGAGATCGACAACGTCTTCACGAACGCCGTCCAAGGTTGAATATTCGTGGACGACCCCGGAAATCTGCACCTCGGTCGGCGCGTAGCCGACCATCGAGGACAGGAGCACGCGGCGCAGCGCATTGCCCAGCGTGTGACCGTAGCCGCGTTCAAACGGCTCCATCACGACGCGGGAATGCGACGGCCCGAGTTGCTGGACCTCGACGATCCGTGGTTTCAGCATGGCAGTCTGCATAGAGGAGTCCCTTTGATTAGCGCGAGTACAACTCGACGATCAGGCTCTCGTTGATGTCCGAGTACAGGTCAGCCCGATCAGGCACCGCCTTGAAGACGCCTTCCATCTTGGTCTTGTCGACCGTTACCCAGGTCGGCAGCCCGCTTTGTTCCGCCAGCGTCAGCGCATCCTGGATTCGAGCCTGCTTTTTGGACTTTTCGCGGATCGCCACGACATCGCTGGCACGCACCAGCGCCGAGGGAATGTTCAGCATCTGGCCGTTGACGGTGATCGCCTTGTGGCTGACCAGCTGCCGGGCTTCGGCGCGGGTGGTTGCATAGCCCATGCGATACACGACGTTGTCGAGGCGGCATTCAAGCAATTTGAGAAGGTTTTCACCCGTATTGCCACGACGACGTTCGGCCTCCGCAAAATAGCGCCGAAACTGCTTTTCGAGCACGCCGTACATGCGCTTGACCTTCTGCTTTTCGCGCAGTTGCAGACCGTAGTCCGATGTGCGAGCGCCGGAGGTGCGGCCATGCTGGCCGGGTTTGCTGTCGAGTTTGCACTTGCTGTCGAGCGAACGACGCGAGCTCTTGAGAAAGAGGTCGGTGCCTTCGCGACGAGAAAGTTTCGCCTTAGGTCCGGTATAACGAGCCACGGTTTATCCTTAATAAATACGCAGGGCGGCATCCGGGGCCACGCACTGCGGTTAGTTCGCACTTCTAGAGACTGGCCTGTCGCAGACACAGCGGCGAACGGTGGACTTCAAATACTCACAGGAGCGGGCAGATTTTGTTCAGCCTCACTCCGCGAGTCTTTCCTCAGAGACCCAAAGGCGTCAGATCCGACGGCGCTTTGGCGGACGGCAACCGTTGTGCGGGATCGGGGTGACGTCCTGAATCAACAGGATCTTGATGCCCAGCGCATTCAGGGCACGCACCGAGGACTCGCGTCCCGGGCCGGGGCCGCTGATCTGAACCTCGAGATTTTTGATACCGCAATCCTGCGCAGCACGCCCAGCCGTCTCGGCAGCTACCTGCGCTGCGAACGGTGTCGACTTGCGCGAACCCTTGAACCCGGCTCCGCCAGACGACGCCCACGACAGCGTGTTGCCCTGCCGGTCGGTGATGGTGATGATTGTATTGTTGAATGACGCGTGGACATGCGCGATGCCGTCCGACACGTTCTTCTTCGCCTTCTTGCGCACCCGTGAAGCGGCGGCTGCAGCGGCGGATGATTGACCCTTGGTAGCCATGACTGATCCTCGTGCAGGCGATTATTTCTTCAGCGCCACACCAGCTTTGCGCGGTCCCTTGCGGGTCCGCGCATTGGTGCGGGTGCGTTGTCCCCGGCACGGCAGACCGCGACGATGACGAACGCCTCGGTAGCAGCCGAGATCCATGAGACGCTTGATCGACATCGAAACTTCCCGACGCAGATCTCCTTCGACCGTCAGGCGCGAAATCAGTTCGCGAAT